>SLHT01000078.1 GCA_007136055.1 Syntrophomonadaceae bacterium | reverse complement strand
TAAGTTTACATTGAATAAAAAATTAATAGAAAAGCTTAGATCAAGGCTTTGAGAGGGGTATTATGATGATAGATTGTAAAAGTTGCGGTATGAACTATGATGCAAATGAATACGGTTTTTGCCCTTACTGCGGCTATGCCCGTGAAGATGGCGCTGACGGCTCTGAAGAAGCTGTTGAGAAAGTAGAGACCCAGGCTGCAGAGTCCAAAGCTGCAGAGTCCCAGGCTGCAGAACAGGAAGAGGA
Source organism: Syntrophomonadaceae bacterium (assembly GCA_007136055.1). GTDB lineage: Bacteria > Bacillota > Dethiobacteria > DTU022 > DTU022 > T3SED10-7. Next base: position 4,753 of record SLHT01000078.1, on the reverse strand, counting down.
TGAAAAAAGTAAACCAGGGGCGAGCAAATTGAAATTTGTAATAATCGGTTTACTTGCAGTTGTTATTATTGCCGCGACAGTGTCAGCAATATTTACTTTTAATGATTCGGGTGTAACAGTGCCCCATAAATATTCGACGATTCAGGAAGCGATCGATGCTGCTGAAGATGGTGATGAGATAGTGGTAGGCCTCGGTGTCTACAGGGAAAACATTGATTTTAACGGTAAAAATATCACCCTGCGCAGCATTGATCCTGATGACCCTGATGTGGTAGACCAAACTATAATCGACGCTGGGGGCAGCGGTTCTGTTGTGTCTTTTCGCAGTGGTGAAAGCGAAGGGGCTATCCTGAGTGGGTTTACTGTCACCAGGGGTAACGGAATTCTTGTTTCAGGTGGCAGTTCTCCTGTCATAGAAAAATGTGTTGTTGAAGATAACACCGCAGAATTTGGGGCGGGAATTGCTGTATTTGATTCATCCCCGACCATATTGAACAATACGATCATCGGCAATTCAGGTTTTTTAGGTGGAGGCTTGTTTATTGAGGAGTCCTCGCCCCATGTCGAGGGAAATATAATTGCAAGAAACCGGGCGGAGATGGGCAGCGGTATAGTTGTCATTTCTAATTCATCACCGATGATTATTGATAACCGCATAGTTGAAAATACTGCCGAGAGACTCGGTGGGGGAATAGTAGTCGCTGTTGATTCGAAGCCGACAATAAAAGGTAATGAAGTAATCGGCAACGCAGCTGAACGCAACGGCGGTGGTATACTCATAGAAGAATCTGAGCCAGTAGTAGAAGGTAACACTTTTGAAGGTAATCGTGCGGCTAACGGGGCGGGCCTGTTTATAGTGAATGCTTTCAATACCAACCTGGTAATTGTCGGCAATACAATTAGCAATAACCTCGCTTCCATTGCCGGCGGCGGCCTGTATATGGAAGGTTCGTCTCCGACATTGGAAGATAACAGCTTTACCGGTAATGTATCCGAGTATTTAGGCGGAGGTGCCGCTATTTATAACTCATCTCCTGTTTTCAGATTAAATACTTTTGAAGGCAATGATGCGCAGGGTCCTGAAGGCGGGGGCGCGATTTGGGTATCAGCAGACTCTACACTTGATTTAAACGACCCCGATGATAATAATTACCTGCAAAATACTCCTGATGATTTGGTCATGGAGTAAAAGAAATAAATAAAAATATTTTGAATTGATTTTGCCAAGTTGAAAGGAGCAAAACATGAAAGAGCACAGCGGAGGTAAATCCAGCAGTTTAAAAATAATTGGCCTTTCGGTCGCTATCCTGGTCTTAGTTGCCCTGGTTATTGTGGCCGTGGTTTTCCTTTATAATCCTCACATTTCTGTTCCCGGTGATTACCGCACTATCCAGGAGGCAATTGATGCGGCCGATGACGGTGAGGTTATTGTGGTGGAACCAGGTGTTTATTATGAGCAAATCGATTTTATGGGTAAAAGTATTACGGTTCGCAGTACAAACCCTGAAGACCCCGAAGTGGTATCTGAAACAACCATCGACGGGCGGAGGAGAAGTTCGGTGGTTACCTTCCAAAGCGGTGAAGGCGAAGATGCCGTTTTAGAGGGCCTTACCCTGACAGGCGGAGTCGGCACACTTGAAACTATTGCCTACGTGGAAGATGGAGAAGAAGATGAAGTGGAGGGCTATATTGGCGGAGGCATTATCGTTAAAGCCGGCAGCTCCCCTACCATAATCAATAATTTCATCGTCGGTAACAACGCGGAGCTGGAAGGTGGGGGGATTGCAGTTCTCGGCAACTCAGATCCTGTTATTCGTTACAATCTAATCGAAGGTAACACCGCATACAGCGGCGCAGGCATAAAAGTATGGGAGTCAAGCCCGATTATTGAAGAGAATACTTTCAGGCAAAACCAGGCCTTTTATCTCGGCGGCGCAATAGCGGTTGACCTGGAATCTTCTCCATCGATCAGCGGAAATGAGATATATAATAATTCGGCTACCGGCGGCGGGGGCATTTTTGTATTAAATTCAAATCCCCTGATTACCGGTAATCTTATTGAAAGGAATACTTCGATCTGGTATGGCGGCGGGATTTTTATTGACAATTGTTCTCCGACCGTCGACAGTAATGATATCTCTAAGAATCGGGCAGATAACTTCGGAGGGGGAATTGCAGTTTCCGGCAGCTCGACACCGACTTTTAGTAATAACCAGATCAATGATAACTATTCAGAAGAAAGCGGCGGAGGCATAGCGGTTATTGAAGGCGCTGATCCAAATATTATCGATAATATCATTTCTGATAATACAGTTCTGCTCGGAGGCGGTGGCATATTCATTAAAGGGGCATCTGCCACAATTAACAGTAACAATATTTTTAAAAACCGGGTTCAGCAGGATGGCGGCGGTATAGCTATTCTCAATGAATCTACGGTCGAAATATTTGGCAATATTATAGATGAAAATATGGCCGGCAGGGCCGGAGGCGCAATGGTTATCGGAGAAGATTCTGCTTCGGTTTTAGAAGATAATACTATCTCCAGTAATGTTGCAGCTACCGGCGGCGGGTTGCTTGTCCAACAATCAACATTGACAATGAAAAACAATGTCTTAAGCGATAATGCTGCCATGGGCGGTTCAGGCGGGGCCATTATCATGGTCCTTAACACTGTAGCCGAGATAACAGGAAATGATTTCATCGGTAATATAGCTGTTGAGTTTGGTGGAGGAATAGTGGCTTTTGAACAGTCGGTAGTTATGTTAAGACTTAATAACTTTACAGATAATGAAGCTTATTTAGGCGGAGGAGCTTTCGTTGGCCAGGACGAAGCCAGTATCGATTTGAACGATCCCGATGATAATACTTACAGTGGCAACATGCCTGAAGATGTTGAAGAAGAGCAAAGCGAAGATAATGGTGAGGTAGGCGATGAGGATTAGGAAGCGGTAGAAAGCAAGAATGATTAAACCTCTCTATCTATATAAGGACCAGGATTTGATGAAAACCTGCCCAGGGGGCAGGTTTTCATCAAAAACACGCCGTTGTGTACAGCCGTGCACTATGCTACAGCAGGTAATAATTCAAAGATAGAATAGTTAAGTTGACAAGATGTTTCTATTCTTTTCCGATAAGGCAGCATAAAGGCTTTTGCAATAAATAGGACCTTAAGATTGTAAAAGGATGTGGCTAAATGATCATAGAAAACATCAGCCCAAATATTTTTGAGATTGGGCCGCTGGCAGTACGTTGGTACGGCCTTATGTTTGCTATTTCTGTATTGACCGGTTTTTATTATATGCGCAAGCATGGCGTTAAAAAAGGTTTCGATGAAGATACATTGTTTGCCCTGTTTATGGTTGTCCTTATTTCGCTTATTGTTGGTGCAAGGCTGGTTTTTGTCATTGTCAACTGGTCATATTTTATGTCCAACCCGGAAATGATCATCCGCATTGATCGCGGTGGATTGGCCTTTCACGGTGGTTTGCTGGGTGGGATTCTAAGCAGTTGGCTGTACTGCCACCTAAAAAAACTAAGCTGGGCCAGCCTGGCTGACCTTGCAGTTCCCGGTATCGCTGTCGGTTATGCCCTGGTTCGTATTGCCAATATATTTAATCAGGAAATTATCGGCCGCGAAGCAGCTCTGTTTTTTTTCGAGCGCCACCCTGCGCAGGTCTACGGTTCATTGATCGGAATTGTGCTCCTTTTGTTTCATAATTATCTTGTCCGCAAAGAAGAAACCAAACCTGGTCGCCTTTTCTGGAATTTTGTTCTCGTCTATACTTTGCTCCGCGGTTTTATCGAGGAGACATTTCGTGAAAACCCCCTGGTGGCCTGGGGTTTTATCAGTGAAGCATGGGGTGCGGGTTTCTTTACTACTGTTCAGCTCTTTACCCCGGCAATTATTGTTCTTTGCTGTTTAATGCTCTGGAGAATTGAGCGCAGCTAAATGCCGTGTTATCCTGCGTGTTGACTTGCTGTAGTAAGGATCGTATAATGTAAATGATACGCATATAATAATAATATAATATATGAAGACGGGGGAGACCCAGACAGTGAAACAAGCCGTTTGGAAAGATACTGTGATTGCTGAAAGTGATAAAACAATTCTAGTTGAAGGAAACCATTATTTTCCTCCTTCAGGGGTTAAAAAAGAATACCTGGCGGAAACGGAGTACAGGACACATTGCCCCTGGAAAGGGGAAGCGCATTATTTTAATGTTGTTGTCGGCGATGAAATTAATAGAACTGCCGCCTGGGCTTACCCCAAACCCAAGGAGAAAGCAAAGCATATACAAGGGTATTTTGCATTTTGGAAGGGTGTTTTCGTTGAAGAGCAACCTGCATTTAAAAGTTTTTTAATCATCTTTGGATTATCGGTTTTACTGATATTGATTATAAGCGGATGTGGACCCGGGGAAATTAAAACCGGTTCTGAAACCGAAGCGTTGGAAATGGAAGTTGAGGAGGAAAAGGAGATGGATGAACTCCGTGAGCGCCTGACAGATTTGCAGTATTCTGTTACACAGGAGGATGCTACCGAGCCTGCTTTTAACAATGAGTTCTGGGATAACAAAGAAGAAGGCATTTATGTTGATATAGTCTCAGGTGAACCTCTTTTTAGCTCGGTTGATAAATATGATTCCGGTACAGGTTGGCCCAGTTACACCCGGTCTATTGATCCTGAAAGTCTGGTGGAAGTGGAAGATGCCAGCCATGGAATGCTGCGCACTGAAGTGCGCAGCAGGGAAGC
>SLHT01000221.1 GCA_007136055.1 Syntrophomonadaceae bacterium | reverse complement strand
TATAATTCTTTTTTCTGTTTCCGGGTCAGCCTTTTGCCCAGGATGATTACTTCCGAGCCGTATTTTTTCCGCAATTTATCCCTGGTTGCTGTCAATTCATTTTCCTTTTCGTCTTCGGATGAGGGCTGCAGAAGAGACATCTGGGTGCCCTGCTCGAACCCTGAAACCTGGACCCCTGCCAGGCGCCAGGGAGGACTGGCGCAGTGGGTAATGAATAAATCCCTGGCAACTCCGTAGATTTCTGAATCCCTGCAGGTAGTTTCGGGTATCGTTTTACTGCGGGTTATGGTTTTAAAATCTTTAAAGCGCAGTTTCAGGGTAATGGTTCCGGCGGTAATTTCTGCCGAACGCAGGCGGTAACCCACCCCTGCTGATAGTTCCATCAATACGGCCAGGATAGCTTCGCGGTCATAAATATCCTCGGGAAAAGTAGTTTCTTCCGAAATTGATTTTGCTTCATGCTCAAGCTCAAGTTCCCGGTTATCGATGCCGTAAGCATAATTATGCATAGTTACAGCATTGTTCCCGAACACACGGGCCAGAGAATCTTTGGGATGAAGGGCTAAATCTTTAATCGTTTTGATTCCATAGCGGCCAAGTTTCTTTTCTGCCACCGGTCCGACTCCGGGCAGTGTCCTGACCGGCAGAGGCCACAACAAATCTTCTACTTCTTCCGGCCAGAGGGTCCCTGTACTGTTAGGTTTGTAAAGTTCACAGGCGATTTTTGCCAGCAGTTTATTGGCCGATATGCCGACGCTGATCGGCAGGCTTAGTTCTTTTCTTACTGCATTATGAATGGCTTTTCCGGTATCGCAGCCGCGGCCTTTTTTTACAGCCAAATATGCTTCATCAATAGAAACAAACTCGATATCCGGCGTAAACCGCTCAAATATCTTGCGGACTTGTTGTGATACTTCTTTATAACGAGACATCCGGCCCCTGACAACAACAGCTTCGGGACAGAGAACCAGGGCTATTTTCATTGCCATGGCCGAACGTACGCCGAATTTTCTGGCTTCGTAGGAACAGGTTGAAACGACACCTCTTCCCTCAGGGCTGCCGCCGACCAGAACTGGCTTGCCCCGGAAAGCAGGATTGTCGAGTTGTTCTACTGAAGCAAAAAAAGCGTCCAGGTCGCAGAGCAGGATGTCGCAAATTGTTTTCATGGAGTTATCGTAAAATTTTTTACAAGCCCTGTCAATTGAAGTTGATCATATTTTTACTTAAGCGGGTAATAAGTCTTAGCCTGGTTTCCTCTGTGTAATGAAGCGCCTGCGTTTAAGGGTCAGGTTTGCAGTTACAACAATAAATTGATATTTTCACCGGGCAGGTATTAAAATAGTAAAGACAGAAAAACAGACAGGCAGGCAAAATAATTGTAAGCTGTGATTATTAAGATCTTTTACATTGTACTCTTTTTGGTCCCGATTATTTTGACGGGTTGTGATGTTAATTATGATTAGCAGCGCGGAAAAAAAGAAAATGGGTTATAACGGGCCTGCCGACACGATGCTGGCGGCATTAAAAAGATCTGTTTCCCCTCACCTTTTGGCTGTGTTGATGCTGGGTGTTGTTTCGCAGCTGGGCCAGGTTCTCTTTTTGCGGGAACTGCTCATGGTATTTCACGGCAATGAACTCTCAATCGGGTTGATCTTTGCTGCATGGTTGGTATGGGTTGGGGTGGGAAGCCATCTGGGATCAATCTTAATTGAGCGGTCAAATCGCCCTTTATTTCTTTTTTCAGGCAGCGTGGCTGGCGTTTTGTTGGTTATTCCCCTTACTATTTTATTGTTACGTATTCTGCGTGGTTTTTTCGATCTGCCTCCGGGGTCATATTTTTCCCTGTTTGATATGGCTTTATCTTGTTTTCTGTTGATGGCGCCGGCCTGCCTTCTTTTGGGAGCGCAGTTTGTTTTGCTGTCGAGGCTTTGGCGTGAAAAAGATATGGCAATGGACACTTCGGGAACCGGCAAAACCTATGTAGGTGAAGCAGCTGGCAACATGTTGGGCGGCCTGATTTTTACCTTTGTTCTGGTCCACTATCTTAATGCTTTTCAAACGGCGGTCCTGGCTGTCTTCCTTATGCTAGGCGCTGCTGTATATGTGAACTGTGAAGGGCATTCTGCAAGTGAAGACCGGTATAAATTTCAACTTCTACTGCTTTTTGCCCTTATTGGTTTCTCTATCGCAGTTTATCCTCTTCTTGAAAGCCTTAATCAGCTGGCTTATAGACTGCAGTGGGAATTTTATTCTCCACAACACGAGCTGGTCGATACATATCAGTCGAAACACGGGACAATTGCTGTCATAAAACTTGAAGACCAGTACAGCTTCTTTCAGAGTGGAAACCTGGTTTTCAGTACTGCCGGACCCGAAGCAGCGCTTGTGGGGATGGAAGAGCAGGAGGCAGCTGAGTTTGCTCATTTTTCTATGGTCCAACATGAGAATCCTAGGCGTGTTTTGTTAATTGGAGGCGGTCTGCGCGGAGTGCTGGCTGAAATAATAAAACACCCGGTTGAAGCGGTGGACTATGTTGAATTAGATGAAGTCCTGACTGCAGCGGCAAAGCCATATGTTTCAGAAAAAACATTAGCAGCGCTCGCTGACCCACGGGTAAACCTGGTCCATGCCGACGGCCGTCTTTTTTTAAAAACAGCGGAAGAAAAATATGATCTGATAGTTGTTGACGCTCCCGATCCTGCTACTGCAGTATTAAATCGCTACTACACCAGGGAATTTTTTACCGAGGCTGAAGCCCTGCTCAATTATGACGGAGTACTGGTAAGCGGGGCAATATCAACGCCCGACCTGCGGGGCAGAGCGGTGGCTAACCGCAATGCGGCAATTTATCATACTATGAATCAGGTTTTTTCCCGTGTGCTGCCGGCAGGGGAGCATTTCATCTATTACTTTGCCACTAACAGTCCCGGACAGATTTCGCTTAATCCCTTAATTTTAGCGGAACGCTATAGTGAAAGGGATATAGATGCCGAGGGGTTTTCAGCCCGTCATTACCATGTTCTTTTAGAAGATTCTCAGCTTCGGCGGATAAACTGGGTGATCCGCAACCATGGACGCAGCAGCGAGGCCCACCTTGATGGTCCTGAAGCTGTGCCGCTTATGCCATCTTCAGTTAAGGAACAGGAGTCCGGGGAAAAAGAGTTGCCCCCCGTAAGGGAGCATTATTTTATCAACACTGATTTTAAGCCGATTGGCTATTTCTACACCCTGATGTTCTGGGATGACCTGGCCCGCGGGGACCGGGCGGAAAGCCTTGGATGGCTGTTGCGCGTAAAGCCCTGGTGGGTTCTTTTCTTGTCTATTCCACCATTGTTTACAGTCCTTGTTTTAAGGATTGCTAAAGGACGCCATTCTAAACTTTTTCCTGTTGCTTTTGCAGTCCTCTTTGCTGTTTTCACAACCGGCTTTTCCACCATGGCACTGCAGATTGCCCTGCTATTTTCTTTCCAGAGCATCTACGGTTTTATTTATGAAATGGTGGGATTGATAGTGGGCTTGTTTATGTGTGGCCTTGCACTGGGAGCTTATCTTGCCAACCGCTATGTTAATTACAAGGCCGATATAAAATTGCTGGCCATTGTGCAGCTAGGCATAGCCCTGCTGGCCGTATTTATTGCTCTTTTCCTCCCCCGAACAGCAGCATTGCAGTTTCCGCATTTGGTATTTAGCCTCTTTTCAATGCTTACTTTTGGGGCAGGTTTAGTTAACGGTGTAGATTTTCCACTGTCGGCTGCTTGTTATATGGCCCTGAAAGGACAACCCGAAAAAACAGCGGGTACGGTTTATGGGGTAGAGCTCTTCGGAGCTTTTTTCGGTGCTGTACTGGCCAGTGTTGTAGTGATTCCCGTGCTGGGGATCGCAGCCTGCGCTTTCTTAGCTGCTATTGCCAATGGATCCGCCTTTGTAGTATTGTTTATGTGTGGGAGGTTTGAAAGCCTATGCCTGAAAAAGACAAATTAACAGTTACAGTGAATCGCCGCCTGATCTTAAAAACCGGCGCTTACGGGGCCTGTTGTTTTTGTCTGGCAACTTTCACAGGGTGCGTCTTGTTTCAGGAAGGCGATAAAGAGTTACCTGCGGATCCCGGGGTTGATAAGGATCTTGAAATGACAAAAAAAGGTCTTATTAAGGCTAAGCTGTCCCCATGGTTCAGCAGTCTAGATGATAATACCGTGCGTTGTGAGCTCTGTCCTAAATCTTGTGAACTGGCAATTGGTGAAAGGGGTATTTGTCGGGTGCGGGAAAACAGGGAGGGTAAAGGTTATACCCTGGTTTACGGTAACCCGGCGCTGGTGCAGGAAGACCCTGTCGAGCGCAAGCCGTTTTTTCATGTTTTGCCCGGCAGCAGGGCGCTGTCTGTATCGACAGCGGGGTGCAACTTGGCCTGCAAATTCTGTGAAGTCTGGGATATGGCCCTGGTTAGCCCTGAAGAGGTGCATGCCTATGATATGCCGCCTGAAGAGATCATAGAAAATGCCCTGGCAGGTGGTGTGTCATCGATCAGTTATGCTTTTGGTGAACCCGTTGTATTCTACGAGTATATGTATGATTTGGCGGAAAAGGCCGGGAAAGCAGGGCTTTTAAACTTGATGCATACAGCCGGTTATATAAAACCCGAGCCACTGCTGGCTCTTGCAGAAAAACTGGATGCCGTCAATTTTGACTTAAAAGGTTTTAATGCTGAATTTTACAGGGAATATGTAGGTGGTGAGTTGCAGACAGCTTTAGAAAGCTTGAAAATATTACGTGATAACGGTGTTCATCTAGAAATTACCAATATAGTTATTCCTACCGTTAATGATGATATGGAAGAAATAGGAGAGATGTGCAGGTGGATTGCAGAAGAGTTAGGTGCCGATGTGCCTCTTCATTTCGCCCGCTTTTATCCCCTCTATCGATTATCCGCCCTGCCGCGGACTCCTGTTTCTACGCTGGAGAAAGCACGTGAAAAAGCAATTGAGGCAGGTTTGAAGTATG
>SLHT01000191.1 GCA_007136055.1 Syntrophomonadaceae bacterium | reverse complement strand
TGGCATCAAACCTCAGGCTTGGCCCCGCTGAATATGCGATGGTACCGGTTCCTGAGGTTGATCCGGAACTTCCCATACCCGGAACTGCCCCTGATATTGAAAGAACAAGATGAGGGGGCTGAATTTTTGAGTTACCGGGGATTTAAATAATGCGGAATAAGATATGTTATCTCTTACCGGGTTGATAATGTTATGAATGGGTAAGCCCTTATATGGAAGTTGACCGGGACAAGATAATCCAGGCTCAGGCACAGTTTCATGAACATACAACAATAATTAATGGCTGGCTTGCTCCTCATGCTGTTGTTGATACTTATCACGAACTGGTTTTTCAGGTTCAGGCCAATGAAGTGTGCACAACATCACCATGTTGGTAGTTATTTCAATGATCATCCCGGCGGAACCCTGGAAACTGTGGAAGAAACTCTTGAAGCCATTGCTGCAAAGAACGGGTTGGCAGTTTTGTTCCATCCGGGCTTATATGACAGAACCCGGGAGAACTGGCAATATCATCCGATAGATTGGTATATTGACATTATTGATGATAGAGTAAAAACTTAATTCAATTTACCAATTCCAAATGGATTTGTAAATGTGCGATAGATCTCATCACCATCCACACGTATTAGTTCTGCCCGAACATAATTCGTAATATTAGATTTGTTTCTAAAATCCAAAGTTTCTCCTTCATGGACAACTTTCCCTAAGGACCATGGTTGATCGCTTGTTTTATAATCTTCCAATGTCTCCAAAGTTTCAGGAGCGGAAATCCATTTGATTTTATTGTAATAAGAAGCAGTGATAGTTATAGTACCTGTATCTTCATCGACTTCAATCATATTAATCACCGGAAAAACACTTATATCATCTTCTCGAAGATCAATTCTTCGAGAAGATTTACAAAAATAAAATTGTCCCCGAATCATAGCCTCCCGAACAGCCTCTTTGGTAAATTCGTCAACTATAAAAACAGTATACGAATCTCTATGACCATCGAGACTGTGCATGTCATCGGTGCCAAAACCCCATATCGGTCGCCGTGGCATAAACCTTGCCAGCAACTGATCCCATAATCCCTCATCATATTTTTCATATTCGGATGATGCATTGGTCACTTCAATACCAATCAAATAGTCTGGTGAATGATTCTGGTAGCGTTCAACATACCAATCCAATGACTTTCGTTCCCACCAGGAATGTTCATCGGGAATACCCGGATGGTTTAATATTGCAAGACCCCCTTTTTCATTAATACCATTGAGTTGATCATCTTCCCATATTTCATGGCCTTCTTCATCTACTATTCCGCCATATGGGGCACCGGAACCGGTTCTTTCATACCAGACACCATAATCTGAAAAGTAGCTGTTTATATGATGCCTGAAAGTCAGTTCATTGGCCTGAATTCCTAACATTCCCACAGCTTCTGGTTTTGGCCCACCATAGTCAGGCCATGGCCAGGTCGGATTAGCAGGGTAGTTATGGGGTTTTGGATCTTTTGGATATGGGCTGGCCATTCCCTTAGAAATATGACCCCAGGTGACCCGTGCATTAGGTCTGTTCCAATCGTGATCAGAAATCGCCAGAATGGTAAAACCAGCGTCTCGATATGCTTCAACAACCTCATCAAGCATATGATAACCGTCACTTTGTAAAGTATGGACATGCAATGCAGCTTTGTGTTGTGTGAAAGTTGACCAGTCTACCTTTTCGTACGGATTGACACTGACACCTTTTTCAGCTTCAGTAATTGCACACCCAGAAAAAAGCATCATCATTGTGATGAACAAACAAACTGTTGATTTCATGAAATTATAAATTTTAGTTTATACTCATTTTATAAATGCTGAATTAAATTCCCTTTGCAACTTTTTTTGACGAGAGGAGGGCAAAATTAAACTTTGTTCAGGGCTCTTGAGTGTAGTAGATATCGCATTCTTGTTTATGCCCTTTTTCAATCTCAGCAGCGATTTTACCAAACCGTCACCGCTAAAGGCAGCGATCCTGCATATCCGGCTTATCCCACTGATTGAGGCCAGTGTGACAGCCATCAAAATCTGGTTTACCCTGTTAAATAATTTATTCCGCAACGCGGATTTAACAGGGTTGATACCAAACTTTGTTGTATTGTACCACACGGTGGGGAAAGTTGAGCTTATGAATCTTATGATGTTTTGGCGGTTCATATATTTTGCTACTGTATTCAGGCCTGCATATTTGGTGATGTTACTCCCTGGAAATTTTGCGAAGAACGAATGCAGAACCAAGCTTGCTTGAGTTCTGCTGAGAGAAGATGCAACATCAACTCGTTGAAATGAGGCTTGAACAATTTTTGATTGGCGGTTCAATTTTTTCTTTGTATTTTTGTGTAAACGACTTAAATATAAGCAAAATACATCACTTTTTCTAATTTTTATTTTACTTCTTTAAGTATTAAGTGCATTTATGAAACGACTTAAGAAATATATTGGATATTAATAATCCTTCATAAATTAATATTCATGGAAAATTCAAATAATCATAATTAGGGCAAGATTTCGAGTAAGTAGTTTCTGAGCAAGACGGCTATTGCTGCTACCGGTTTTTGGAAATATATTTAACTGTAAGGTTTCGTCAAACAACTATAAATATCTAATCTGAAACATATTGTGAGGAATATAATAAATTAAACAGCTATCTGCTACTTTGTTGAATTTGCAGAGTAGAACTCAAAATTATAATAAAATGAACAGGATTAATCAATCATTTTTATTGCTTTCATTGTTTCTGATGATAAAATTTACAGGTTGTCATCATGCAAACGATTCACGATTCACTGAGAAAACTGGTTCTGACATTGAGATAGTCTGTCATCGTGGGGCTAACAGGCTGGCACCTGAAAATACCTTTGCATCAGCACGGAAAGCAATTGAATCAGGTGCTGATTATGTAGAGTTTGATGTTCGAAGAAGTAAAGATGGTGTGCATTACATTATTCATGACAGAACACTTGACCGCACAACGAATGGTACAGGACTGGTTTCGCAAGCAAGCTCCGTTTATATTGACGGACTTGATGCTGGAAGCTGGTTTGGTCATGAGTTTGCCGGAGAGCCTGTTCCACGGCTTTATGAGTTCCTGAAATGGATAAATGGAAAGGCTAAGGTTTATTTTGATGTTAAAGATTGGGATTTAAACGAAATAATTGAAATGGTTTATGAACTGGGTCTTGAGGATGATTGTTTTTTCTGGTTTGGAGATGCGAAAATGGCAAAAGAATTCAGGTCACTTGATCAAGAACTGGGTTTAAAAATTAATGCATCTTCTATCGAACAAATCGATTCACTGGTGCCTGTTTACAATCCAGATATCATTGAACGCGGAATTGTTGGTCTTACCGATGATTTCATTAGAGCCTGTCACGAAAGAGGTTTAAAGCTTATGATATATATTCCAGGAGATGATTGGGATGGATATCGCCAGGCTATTTCCATGAATATAGATATGATAAATCTTGATAACCCTGATGTGTTTTCAAATATGGTAGAGAATGAAGGGGTTTTCAAAAATTACAGGCTCATTGCTCACCGGGGTGGTATTACTGAAGATAAGTTTAACGAATTCGATCCCGCGTCAATTAATCAGGCAATTGATCAGGGTTATTTCATGCTTGAGGTTGATATAAGAATGACAAAGGATAGTGTGTTAATTGTGCATCATGATGCAGATTTTCAACGCTTTTTCAATCATCCGGGAAGGGTTGATGAAACAACCTGGAAGGAGATACAGACCCTTAGGTCTGACATGGGTGATTATCATCCAATGTCTTTTGAACAACTTGCAAAGATGGTTTCAGGCAGAGTTAAGCTGATGATGGATCTTAAAGCACACGATTCCGATCCCGGGTATTTCAGAATGCTGGGAGAGATAATGGAGAGATATGATTTGTTTGATGGTGCCTATTTCATAGACGGTGATGCCAGGAATTATTTCTGGGGCAGATCAAAATTCGGTTTCGGCATGAGTGAAATACCGCGAATTCAGGAATTAATATCAATAGGCGAAGATGTTGTATGCCATTATTTCCTTTTCGATACAAGTAACCGCCTTACATCTGAAGCTATTAAATGGGCTCAATACAATTATATTACTGTTGTCGCTGCTGTAAATATTTTCCGTTACCGTCATGAAAATCACTGGCAGGGAGCGAAAAGGGATATTGAGTTCCTAAAGGAATGCGGTGTGATAGAATTTCAAATCGACTCACATTATGATCAGTGGCTGCCTGTTACAAATTAATTCATTTTTATTATGATATTGATGAGTGGGAGATGTATGATCTGGAATCTGATCCACATGATATGCAGAACCTTTATAATGATCCCTTTTATTCCTCAGTCCGTGATGAGCTTCATATAAGGTTGGATAAATTGAATGAAAAATATGGTGATACTGAATTTGAGGAATCTTTCAGATTAGTTTCTATTGATCGTTAAAAAATCTCAATATTCCAATGCATGAAAAAGTTAATTATTCTTCTGGTTGTTATATGTTCCAGTATTTCCGGGTTTACCAGAGATAACCCTGGAGGTTATCAGGTTTTTCAATCTGTTACAGGTCGTGATTATTACTATGATGAGCCTGAAGAGGGTATCATCCGGATCCTGACTTACAATATCCGGAACTGCATAGGAATGGACGGGAAGACTGATTTTGAACCGGTTGCCTCTGACCATTTGCCAGTGTTTGTAGATATTATCATCGAGAAGAGATAATCTTAAGGTTTGTTGAAAAAGCCACTGCCTGGGGTAAGTTTGGTAGTCCATATAGTCTGGATGGGGCTTTACTTTTCTGCTTCAGTTTTCGTTATGGTGTATTTATCTCAATAGATATATCAGGTTACAGGAGTTTTATTATACATTTAGGTGCTGTTTTAAAATCCAGGTGATCCGATATTTTTTTTTAAAAAATTTGCGTTATACTATGGAGAACTCCCCTCGATTTGGTGGAAGTTCATCCAGTGCAGG
>SLHT01000005.1 GCA_007136055.1 Syntrophomonadaceae bacterium | reverse complement strand
TGGCGGGAGTGGGATTTTAAATTCGTATAGTAATTTAGCACCAAGATTGTTAATGTTCGCCCCTGTTATTTGTTCCCTTAAATATTTATTGAACTTTGACTGCCTAAGTTGATAAAACAAATACTTTGGCAAAAGTCTATTTTTATTTGTTCGAAGCACGCCCATAAACCCACCAAAATAGAAATCGGTATCGGTGGGAATAAAAGCAACTTTTCCTATGTGATCCTTGCTACCACTAGCTAAACAAATAAAAATATCATCCTTGTATAACTTTTTTTCATCTGAGATATTCAGTTTTTTATTAACAAGCTTTATATCGTTCAGTTCAAGCGAACCGTTAAATCTATCGATATTATTAGCACGCAATATTTTAAAACCATCTGCACTAACCTCATCACTTGTCTTGTAAGTAACCCCGCGATATAGTTTACATATTTCTCCAAGGGGAACAAGATGATATTTTGTTGTCCGTAAAACAATTTCCCTATACCTCTCCCCACTCAAATTATATTCCCCGTTCTCCGCAACCTTCTCTTTTTTTACCACCAGCCCTTTTTCGGTCAAATACTCCTCCGACCGACCCCCGGATCGTATATAATCCAGGTACTTTATAACCTCACTAAGCACTTCCGGCAAATCGTCCTTGTCAATCGGACGCCGCTGCGCTCCAAGCCCATAACCGTCATTTTCGACCTTAAAAAAGGCGATGGTGTCAGCTTTTTTAGCCAGGGCTTTATCCATTATCAGGATAGATGTTTTTACCCCAGAATAGGGTTGAAATACACCGGCAGGCATCGATATTACTGCTACTAAAGACTCTTCAACCAGTTTTTTACGCAGCTTTTTATAAGCATTTTGACTCTGAAATATTATGCCTTCGGGCACAATTACCCCGGCCCTGCCTTCAGGAGTAAGATGATCAGCGATATAGTCAACAAAGAGCACCTCGCTGCGCTTGGACTGCACTGAGAAACGATTGTGCGGCCTGATGCCTCCTTTCGGAGACATGAATGGGGGATTTGCCAGAATAACATCAGCGTATTCGTTCCAGCGTTCCTGGCTGGTCAGGGTATCATATTCATGGATGTGCGGATCGCTGAAGCCGTGCAGGTACATATTAACCAGGCTTAAGCGGATCATGTCGGGCGAAATATCGTAGCCCTTAAAATTTTCTATCATACCCCCTTTTTCATCAGGAGTGAGAATAACATTATTGTTATCATCGATGTTTTGGCTGACGATATGCTTGTAGGAAGAAATTAAAAATCCGGCAGTGCCGCAGGCCGGATCAAGTACAACTTCATCTTTTTTGGGATCGATGATGGAGACTATAAAATCAATTATGTGGCGTGGAGTCCGGAACTGTCCGGCGTCACCCTGTGAACCGAGAACCGATAATAAATATTCATAGGCGTCTCCAAGATTTTCAGAGCTGTCGTAGTTGAATTCATCAATTACTTTCAGGAAAGCACGCAGGGTTTCCGGATCGCGGTAGGGCAGGTAAGCGTTTTTAAAAATGCTGCGAAAAAGTAGCGGTATGCCCGGGTTCTCTGCCATGCGGGTAATTGCTTCTGCGTAAAGATTGAGTGTTTCATGGCCACCGAGACCGGAGCGCAGCAACCGGGACCAGCTGTACTGGGCAAAGCCATCGGCGAAAAACTTACGCTCTCCTCCAAGCTCTTCTGCTTCTGCATCCATATCGTCCATGAATTTATAGATTAAGGCAATCGTTATTTGTTCTACCTGGCTTTTTGGGTCTGGTATTTTACCAACCAGGATATCACGGGCAGTATCAATACGGCGTTTAGTTCCATTATCTAACATAGAGGCTCTCCTCACTTACGCTATAAATTTATTAATTGGCACGTTGTCTTTAATGTATTCAGGAACAAGCCGGCGGAATTCTTCCGGTACCGCTTTGTAATCACGGGTTGTAAAATACGGGTTGGTGGCCAGCTCAGTAAACTGGCGGTTTTCGATAATATGGCGAACCTGATCGTTACTAACATAAGCTTTAAAATAATTTTTAATGGCCGGTATGGCTTTCGGTTTATCAGGCTTAGACTCGGCCACAAACTTGGCAAACTCTTCTTCTAAAAGTTCATCTTTTGATTTAAACCTGGGGATTAACCCAAAGATTTTTTCCAAGATCTCCTGCAATGATAAGCGGCGATCAACATCGGCTGCCTTGCGTAATTTATCGAGGCTGTAATAATGATCTGTTTTCTCAAAAAACTCGCGGTTCACATAGTCTATAACACGATCCCACTGGCCAGCTTCAATACTCTTAACAATAAAATCATTATCACGCACTTTTTCTTCAAATTCTTTAAAGAACATCCGGTCTATTTTCATGCCTTCATCGCCAATATGGACCTCTTCAACTTGAGCAATCAAATCGGCTCCAAGGTACTCATATGCTTTTGCTGGGTCAGCCTCAGATCCGTTTCCTTCACCTTCACTATCACCTTTACTGCCTGGCTTGGGCAACTTGATGACTTCATCATAATCATATACTTCTTCAAAATACTCGCAGTTTGCAAAGAAATCAAAGAGCTTAAAAGTAGTTTTTTGAGCTTCTACAACCCCATCCTTAATGCTTTCATCAAACAACTGATCAAGAAAATTATGGCGTCGCGTACCACGCCCTTTAATCTGAATAAAGTCCTGTGGGGAAAAGATTGGCCGGAATAGGGCAAGGTTTAATATGTCAGTGCAATCATACCCGGTAGTCATCATTCCTACGGTAACACAAACCCTGGTTTTGCTGGTTTTATAGGCAGGAATAAAGTTTTCTTCTCCGAGAAGCTTGTTGTTGGCAAAATTAATAGTATGTTGCTGCGCTTCAGGCACATGGGAAGTAACCTGCACCGCAAAATCTGAGTTGTATTTGCCGGGGAACATGCGGTCGGCCATCTGGTTCAGAATCTGGGTTATTTTAGCTGCATGGTTTTGGCTTACAGAAAAAACTATTGATTTGCCGATTTCTTTGCTGACTGGGTCAACCAGGGCATTTTCTAAAAAGGTTTTGCAAAGCAGCTGATTTGTCGCTTCAGCAAAAAAACGCTTTTCAAATTCACGTTGTTTAAAGGCCTCTTCCTGATCATCTCCGGTTTCATCTTTGTACTGAACAACAAAGCCTTTTTCTGAAAGCAAAGCAGTTGTAATATCGGTACGCGCATCGACAACAGTGGGGCTAACCAGATATCCATCTCTGACCCCGTCCAACAAAGAATAGCGATAAGTCGGGTGGCCTCTTTCACAGCCAAAGGTGCGATAAGTATCAAGCAGCTGCCGGCGCTCAAATTCGCGCGGATCACCATATTTAGCATTGGTGATATTTTTCAGGTAATCTTTTGGGGTGGCAGTAAGACCAAGTTTGTACCCCACAAAATATTCAAAAACCGCTCGGGCATTGCCGCTTATCGAACGGTGAGCCTCGTCTGATATAACCAGGTCAAAATCAGTCGGTGAAAATAAGCCTTGATACTTGTTATTAAACAACAATGATTGAACTGTGGTGACGACTATCTCTGCTCTACGCCAATCGTCTCGGTTTTCTTTATAAATAACGGTCTGGTAATCAGGAGTAAGCAGCGCCTTGAATGCTTTAAGGGCCTGATCCTCCAATTCAAGACGATCTACCAGAAATAAAACCCTTCTGGCGTTGCCAGAACGCAAAAATAATTTAATTACCGCTGCAGAAGTTAATGTTTTACCGGTCCCGGTAGCCATTTCAAAGAGAAACCGGTCATTACCTTCATCAACTGAACGCTGCAATGCATGGATCGCTTTTAGCTGGTATTCACGCAGAAAACGCAATTGGTTGTCATGAATATATGCCTTTCGCTCCAATTCATTTAACTGGGCCATCTCTGATTTATAGTTAGGCTTTTGGGTAAGCACAATATAGTCATCAGCGACCTTTGTATCGACTAAGCGCCTATGATCAGGGTTAAACTTTTTATATTCACCAACCGAGTGAGGCTCCGGAAAATTTGTTATTATATGCGGGTTACCGTGATCTATATCCCAAAAATAGTGCAGGTTTCCGTTTGAAAGAAGCACAAAACGACAGTTTAATGAGCGGGCATACCGCCTGGCCTGTTCCTTACCGGCAAGCGGATTTTTACTTTCAGCCTTGGCTTCAAGCACAATCAGTGGAAATCCATTATCATCAAGCAGCAAAAAATCTACAAATCCTGATTTGGTCTTATCAAAGTCGTTACCAAGGGCGTCTAAATCAGTTTTTTTAAGCTTTACGTTCGGTTCCAGCTGGATGTTAGCCGGCTTCCCCTCATCAGGGAAAAACCGCCAGCCGGCAGCTTCAAGATGCTTGTTGATTTTAATACGCGCAGCTGCTTCTTTAACCGCCATAAAACCGCTCCTCTATTAGAGTGCATTTTTTTTAGCTAAAAACTGTTTCTGTAAACCCTAACCCTTGATCATGTCAACTATAAGCTTGAATTTCCAAGCATTGATACTATTTCAACTACTTTTAGTATAACCAACAAACTAAGAAAATAACGCCACATATTCCATTCTCGCATACTCAATTTTGTTAGGTTCAGACTGTTTGTGCAACCTTTTTATAGCTTCGAACTGATTTGGCCGGAAATTTAAAGTCGCTCTAACTTAATCGCATGTATTTGTGCTTAAGCATATATTTTTGTTTACATCACATTTTCATAATCGTTTGTAGCAGAATCTTTTTGTAAGAATTCTGGATGAAGGGTTAAAAGTTTGTCCCCGGAGTAGTTGCAGATTTTATCGATTATCTGGCGGTTTAACTTTTTACGGCCATCATACATGGTGCCGATAATAATGCTGCTTACATCCAGACCCAAGTTTAGCCTCTTTATCAGCAGTAAGCACATCTTCATCCAGCAAGGTCATCGGAATTCCTGTCGGTTTAAAATAGGTATGTCGGGGCATTGTACTGACCCGTCGCGGTTTAAATGGGCGCGGCATACTTAAACTCCTCTAATCTTATTTAATAGGTGGTATTAATTGT
>SLHT01000079.1 GCA_007136055.1 Syntrophomonadaceae bacterium | reverse complement strand
TTTTAATAAAATAATGCGCCCTGTATCTCTCTATTCGTATTGTATTATGTCATCATCGGACACATTTTCGATAAGCAAAGATTAAGCCTGTCTGTTCACCTCCGTTTTTAGGAAACTTAATCAGTTGACACTGCAAAGACTTTTTATAGTTTCCAATAAAGACTCTTTTCTCTATTTTAACACACCTTATCGCTCTTTTATTCGATATTTACCTTAAATATCCTTCTTTTAGTGTAAATATTTTTCTTATTTGGTTCTTATTTTAAATCATTTTATACCCAAACCCCCGATAAATCAAGCATTCGTACTTCCAGGCTACTGTGTTTTATTTATAAGATTGCTATAAATGGCATAACTTACCGTTGACAATAACTTGCTCATTCATCGATAATACAGGAAATATGCTTTCAACCCTTCATACATAGCCTCAGCAGTTTCCCTGTGTGTCACCGGTTTACTTAAAAGCTCCTCTTCTTCAGGGTTGGTTAAAAAACCGATCTCAACTAAAACAGCAGACATGATTGTATTGGTCAAAACGTAAAAATTGCTTGACTTCACACCGCGATCCCTTAAACCAAGAACGGATGTTACTTCTCGCTGCAGTTGATGGGCCAAGAACCTGCTGGCATGTGCGTTCTCGCCCTTAGACCAATAGTAAGTCTCGGTTCCGTTTGAATCAGGGTTGGAATAAGCATTGGCATGTATACTAAGATATAGATCTGCCTTAGCTTTATTGGCTATCTCTACCCTGGCCCGATTGCTAACCGTATGATCTCCGCTGCGGGTAGTAACTACATCAGCTCCTGCCAATTCAAGCAAGGGGATTAACTCTTTAGCTACAGATAAGTTAACCACCTTTTCCCGCAACCCGGTAACCCCTGTTGCTCCCGGATCCGAACCACCGTGACCGGGATCTATAACAATTATTTTGCCCTTTAAAGGGTTTTCCGGCAAATCCATATCTACTTCCCTGACATAATCGCCGTGAACCCATCCATTTTTACCTTCCGGTGTAATGACCTTTAACCATTCACTTTGGTTCGCGGTTACTTTGAGGACTGTACCTAAAGTAAGCCTCTCAAGAATCTCGTCATCTGTACTTGGCCCGCCCCTAAAGTGCAGGACACTGACATCGACAGCAACATGTCTTTTGTCAGGATTATTGCTACCTGTTTTGGGCTTAGTTTCAGATTCCGGTTCATTTTTATTTTGATCATCATTATCATCCGGTCCGGGTATTTCTTTTTCTAATTCTGTATCAAAGATCTGATCTAACGCGATTAAAATGTAGATATGATAGTCTTCTGAGGGTGTCCACTTTCCACTTAAATCTTCGACATAAAAAACGGAACCGGCCCAGGGCTGTTCTGCCACAAGGTGGTAGCGCCCATGGGGTTCGCCAATTGGCTTAAGACCGACATAGGCTGAAAGGTGGTTAAAATGGGCCCTTACCCCTTCTTCGGGAGTAGAAAATACTTCATGGTTTTCTCTGCTATCACCGTTTTCTTCAGCTATTTTTAGACCAGCCCAATTGTTATATTCAGGCGGCACAGTTCCATCATATTCACCAAACTTAGTTTCCATCGCAGATTGGGCGTAGAGCACCTCCGGCCGCAGCCCTGACTTTTCAGCAAACTCCCAGTAAAGCGGGGCAATGTCGATAAATCTCCGGTGAGCTTCCCTGCTTTTGGCCCATTTCTGAGCTTGCTCGACTGATACTTCAGCTGAACCGACAAGCGGAGTTTTTGTCCTACGCGGCCGATAACCGGGTTCCTCTTCCACCCCACCGGAAGCAATTTTTTTTAACTCGTAAACAATTCTTCCCGAATTAAATATAACAACCTTTATTTCCGAGGGCAGCGCAGCAAGCTTTATTTTTTCTTTTTCTGCGTGCTCTCCCAGATTAAATGCTTCACCTTTAACCAGGGCAGAAGCATAGCGATCCAGGATGTCATTATATTCAATATACTTACCGTTACTAATCAGGATGGCGTAACTTTTTTTCCCAGCAAAATCTTCATAGTAACCATCCGGTGAACCGAGGATACTTAAAGCGTAAGAGTCAAGTAAATTGTCATAACTGTACTCATAAAAGTTACCGTCATCACCTTTGGCCACAAAACCTGATACAGCAGCTGTAACCGGCGAACTTATTAATAATAAGATTGCCACTACTAATAATATCGTACTGCTAAACTTTATAATCATTTTCATCAACGGCAACCCTCCGAAAAACTGCCAGATTCTACTATTATCTTATAACAACGACATCTTTTTCAGCATCGCTTTCATTAACTTCTCCTCTGAAACCTTTTATAGCTTCGCTATACTCGATCTCAGTATCGCCAATTTTAACGGTGTATTCCCGGGCGTCTTCAACGTTTAAAAATACTATTACCAGTTTCTTGCCAATTGTTATACCTTCTTCGATGATAATCTCTTTTATTAATTCAGGCTCGGGTTCGGGTTCAGGCTCAGGCTCAGGCTCGGGTTCGGGTTCAGGTTCGGGTTCGGGTTCGGGTTCGGGTTCAGGTTCGGGTTCAGGTTCGGGTTCAGGTTCGGGTTCAGGTTCGGGCTCGGGCTTCCAACCTTCAGTTTCCCCACTGGCTTCAGCTGTAACTGTATAGTAAGGGTCACCATGTTCTATTAAAGCCTGCAGCATAGCAGGGCTATAAATTTCATGCCCGTCGATGATGACGCTTAATTCATCTATAAATTCAATTTGCAGCGGGATCTGCTCCATTGTGGACCCCGCCGCGCCGATTAACACTTTTTCAATTTCCCCTTCACCTTTTACTTCTACCGCCTCGTTAAGTTCGAGGTAAGACACTATTACGTTTTGCTCCAATTTAAGAGCATTGTTAAGAGCTTCTTTGTTTACTACCAGAGAGGCAAAAGTTGAGCCCTCCAATAAGTAGAACTGCCCTGCTTCCGCCGATATATGAACCTGGTTATATGTGCCCGATAACTCTGTTATACCTGAAGCAGCAAGGTAAGACTTGTCAACCTCGTTGTTGCCAGGCAGGTATGCCGCGCCATCCATGTAAAGATTATTAATGACCATGCCATCGGAGCATTTTATAGCCGAACCTGCCCCACTTTTTCTGACAACAAGCTCTTCAAGCATTTCACTGTCGATTATCACGTTTGAGTCTTCCACAGATAAATGGATGGAATCAAAGCTCCCTGCAAGTTCAGTTTTTTCGCTGGTCATTACCTCGATCAGGCGAAACCCTGGGAAATCTTCAGCCACGGTTTCCACTAAACTGGCGCCGGTTTCTAAAATCGTTTTGTAGACAACAGTTTCTCCTGAAGCAACCAGCCTGACCCGGCCCTCGGGCCGGTTAACTTTAACTTCCTTAAAGTAACAATCCTGCATATAGATAGTATTCATGCCACCGCCCTGAACCAGGACCGAACCGTCAACGGTAACATTGATTAGGTCAATACTGCCTTCACCTATTTCCGGGGATAAAAAAAGACTGCCGTGAATGTGAGCATTCTCAAGCCTCACTTCGGCAGTATTGATCGTATAATCGCCTTCAATTAACCGGGTGCCGTCAGAATCAACTACCTCAACCCTGCTTGAGGTAATAACTTCGCGCAACGAAGAAGCGAAACCAAAGCTATCTGTTGCAAGAACCAAGACAGCTGTGACAATAATGACCAGGAAAGCTCCACCAAAGAGGTGGAAAAAGTTAAAGCCTTTCCTGCGCTCCACTTTTCTCCTTGTGGATCGCTTCATGAAAATTCCCTCCCTGAATCGATCTATCTCTCTATATAAAGATGCTAAATAACCTGCTTTATCAGCAAGGTTTCCCTGAGCCCTAAAAAGAACCTGGACTCCCTGCTTTGCGTGCCTGTGTTTTATAAATCCGTCCTAATCTAGCAGGTTAACTATAAACGACGTATTATGTAATGAACACACGGCAAATATTTCTAATTTTTCATACTAATATTATCAGGGTTTTTAATTTTTGTCAATATTATTAATAGGAATATAGCAAATTTTGTTGAATAATGTAAAAACAACGATTTATTCGTGAGTAAGAAGGAGGCTGAAGAAATGTTCCATTGGCCGGAAAAAGGCAGGGATAACACTGAAAACACTGTAAAAGCGGTACTTGAAAGGGCTACAGATCTGAGGGTTACATATGTTGTCGTAGCTTCTAACAGCGGTGCGACTGCCGAACTGTTTGCCGGTAAAGGCCTGGAAATAGTCTGTGTGACCCACCAAATCGGCTTTAAGGAACCGGGCGGAGACGAAATGGAACCGCAAATGCGGGAAAACCTACAGAGCAAGGAGGTAAAAATACTAACCACTACCCACCTACTGGCAGGGATTGACCGCGCCCTCAGGTTTAAGTTTGAAGGCGTCTATCCTGCCGAGATAGTTTCTTCATCCCTGCGTTTACTGGGACAGGGTTTCAAAGTTTGTGTAGAAATAAGCGTCATGGCTCTTGATGCAGGTTTGATTCCCTATGGCGATGAAATCATTGCCGTCGGCGGAACCGGTAGAGGAGCCGATGCCGCGTGTGTAATTACACCCGCCCACTCCTCTCAGTTTTTCGACACGAAGGTTAAAGAAATTATCTGTATGCCGCGGGAAAAGTAAAAAGCTTATCATCACCATTAATTAATGAGGCAACAGGGAGCAAACCCTTACTTGTCTTTCATCTCCCCGAGCATCTTCACAATTCTTTCATGATAAGCCGGCGAAGGGGCCCATTTTCCACTAAACCCCTCTACAGTTTCAACCGTACCCGCCCAGTTTAAGCGAATGATTAAATGAAAGCGTTCATGAGGTTCACCGATCGGTTCTAACCCCACATAAGCTGAGACATGATTAAAATGCGCCCTTACTCCCTCTTCAGGTGTGTCAAACTGCTGGTGGTCTTCTGGATTGTTACCGCTCGATGACCCAATTTTTATTCCGGCCCAGTTATTGTATTTAGAAGGCACCAGGCCGTTATAGTGGCCGAAGCCGGTTTCAAGCGCGGCCTGGGCATAAAGTACTTCAGGCCGAATGCCGGTTTTTCTGCCATATTCCCAGTAA
>SLHT01000066.1 GCA_007136055.1 Syntrophomonadaceae bacterium | reverse complement strand
GAACGTATTGAACTTCGGGAGCTTAATATCCCCGCACATTTTGATCAAAAAGATTTAAAGGCCATGATCGGCTGGGCGGGGCTGATTATAACTGACCCGGAAGTAAATGTAGTTAAGGCCTTAAAGGAATACTTTTTAAATGTTCAAAATGAATCATGCGGGCGCTGTATTCCCTGCCGGGCAGGAAGTAAGGTTATTGTAAAACGTTTAGAAAAAATCATTGCCGGCCAGGGAAACGAAAGCGACATATTGTATTTAAAAGAAATGGCTACCCTGATCAAAGACGGCTCTCTTTGTGAGCTGGGCATATCTTCACCGATTCCCCTTCTGCATGCCCTCGAATATTTCAAGGAAGATTTTAGCGCTTTTTTAAAGGGGAAAATTTCAGAGGGGGATAATAACTTCGAATACCACCCGGTTTTGACTGCCCCATGCCAGAACGGATGTCCCGCGCACATCGATATCCCCAGCTACATCGCCTCTATCAAGGAAGGAAACTATGAGCATGCCCTGGCCGTTAACAGGGAAAAGACTCCCCTGGTCGGGACCCTTGGCCGTGTCTGCGTCCACCCCTGTGAATCGAACTGCAATCGCCAACCTTACGATCAGGCTTTATCGATCAGGCTCCTGAAGCGTTTCGCTGCCGATTTTGGGGCCAATAATAACTATGATCAGGACCGGTTTTACCCGCGGGCTGCTCCCGATGCAGACCGGGTGGCTGTTGTAGGGGCAGGCCCGGCAGGCTTAAACGCGGCCTACAAGCTGGCTCAAAAAGGTTACGGTGTTACAATATACGAAGCGCTGCCTGTAGCCGGAGGCATGCTTGCTGTCGGTATTCCCAGTTACAGGTTGCCGCGCGATATCCTAAATGCCGAAATAGGCCTGGTTGAGAGTATGGGCGTAGAAATAATCTACAACACAAAAGTCGGCGTCGATATCAGTTTAGATCAAATCTGGGAGAAAGGGTATAAGGCTATCTTTATCGCCAGCGGCCTTCATGACAGCGCCACCATGGGCTGTGAAGGAGAAGATGCCTGCTACTATGGTTATATGCCGGGGGTGGAATTCTTGCGCAAAATAAATCTCGGCGAACCCGTTGAGCTTGGTGACAGCGTTGCCGTAATCGGCGGCGGAAATGTAGCCATGGATTGCGCCCGCTCAGCAGTAAGGCTGGGAGTTAAGGAAGTGCATTTGATCTATCGCCGCAGCAGAACCGAAATGCCGGCCAATAAGGCGGAAATCGATGCAGCAGAAGAAGAAGGGATTAAATTTCATCTGCTGGCCAACCCGACTTGTATTCTAGAAGAGGGGGGTACTGTCAGCGGGATGGAGTGCGTAAAAATGGAATTAGGCGAACCGGACGACAGTGGTCGCCGCCGCCCGATACCGATGGACGGTTCTGAGTTCATACTCAGCGCAGACACTGTAATCCCCGCTATCGGACAGGTGGCTGATTTCTGCTTCCTGAACGAAAAATGCGGTATGGAGGTTACTAAATGGGGCACCTTGAAGGTTGATGAAGCGACCATGGCGGCATCAACTCGCGGTATTTTTGCCGGGGGAGACGCGGTTTTGGGGGCGAGGACTGTTATTGAAGCCATTGCGACGGCAAACCGGGCTGCTGAAGCGATCGACAGCTATCTTCGTGAAGGGAAAAGTGCAGTCGGCAGCAATCATAAGCTTGAAAAATACATTGAAGAATTAGGTGTTTACAGGGAAGAAACTGTTCCTGCAATGGTCGGAAACAGAAAGCGTCTGGAAGAAGAAGTAATGCCGGTGGCTGAAAGGATGCAGGGTTTTGAAGAAGCAGAACTCGGCTTTAAATGCCCTTCGGGTGTAATTGCTGAGGCTGAGAGATGTGTTGCCTGCCTCCGTCTCGGGCTGGCTGTTGTTTCAGCTGGGAGGGCAAAGAATGAATAAAACGGTTGGATTAATAATTGACGGCAAGAAAATATATGCTGAAGAGGGCACAACCATTTTAGAAGCCGCCAGGCAGAACGGTTTAAATATCCCAACTCTCTGCTACCACCCCAGGCTGAAGCCTCTCGGACACTGTCGGGTTTGCATTGTTAGTGTTGAGGGAATAAAACGGCCTGTAACTTCCTGTGACAACCCCGTGACCGATGGAATGAATGTCACCACTGATACAGCTGAATTGGCAGCAATGCGCCGCGATATACTGGAACTTTCACTGGCGACGCATCCCTATCAGGATTGCCTGACCTGTGTGCGAACGGGAACCTGCGAACTGCAGGGTAATGCTTACTGTTTTCAGGCAAATCTTCCCAAGCAGCTTGAACGAGACGTTCCCACTGAAGATGAAAAAGACAACCCATACCTGGTTAGGGATGAAGAAAAGTGTATTCTATGCGGAAGGTGCATCCAGGTCTGCCGTTCAGGGCCGGGCCGCTTTGTTTATGAAATGATCGGCAGCGGAGTTAATACCAGGGTGGTCCCTTACCGCGACGGCGAAGTAGTTTCCCTTGAAGAAGCAGGCTGTATTTTCTGCGGCCAGTGTGTCGATGTTTGTCCTGTAGCCGCGCTGACCGAGAAGGGCAGGGACAGGGGCGGAAGAGAATGGGAACTGAAGGCAGTTGCGGGGGTTTGCATTGAGTGCTCCCTCGGCTGCTATCTCGAAAGACAGGTTTATGGCGGAGAGGTAATTAAAGTTACCGTGCCCGCGGAAGGCGACAAAGTGAGCTGGCTCTGTATAAAAGGGAAATATGGATATAAGAAGGCAAATGGCCATAAACGGCTGACAACTGCCTTAAAGTTAAACCGCGAAAAGGGCAGTTATAAGAAAACAGCACGTGAAGATGCCCTTAAAGATGCTGCTGAAAAAATTCTTGATCTAAAGGAGAGCCATGGAGCGGATGCTTTGGCTGTGCTGGCCTCGGGGCAGCTCAGCATTGAGGAAAATTATCTGCTTCAAAAATTTGCCCGCCATGTGCTGGGAACCACTAACGTGGATCTGGGCGCTGAACAGAGCTGGGTAAAAGCTTTTAGCGGCTTGCGGGAGATAGTGGGTCCAGGAGCGCTTGCCGGACCCACGCCTTTTGATCTCAGCAGGGCTGAAACCATTATTGTGATCGGCTCCGATCTGGAAGAGAGCCATCCGGTTGCAGATATGGCTGTTGGCCGGGCCGGACGTTTCGGGGACGCTCTGATTGTCAGAACGGTTTCAGAGCATAAAAAGCCTGCGGCCTGGGAAGAAATAAATTTTAGTTTAGAAAATAAAACAGAACCGGATTTTATTAAAGCGCTCCTGGAACTGCTGCGCGGTGCGAACAGTAAAGATATTGCCGGTAAAGGAGCTTTTGACAGGGTATCTTTAGAAAAAACAGCTGCATTGATCAGCGGTCCGAACAGCTATCTCGTCGTTGGATCCTCATTCTTTAAGACTGCCGATTTAAAGGCCGCAGCAGATCTTCTTGAACTGGGCAAGGAAAGCGGTTTGGTTGAGAAAGGCCGCAGCAGAATGCTGCTTTTGTCTTCATTCAGTAACGCGGGGGGAGTTTTGGCCGCAGGGGGCACCCCGGCAGCGGGTCCCGGTTTTACTGCTTTGACCAACAAAAACGGCTTAAGCAGGGAAGAGGTTTTCGCTGCTGTCCAGGAAGGGACGCTGAAAGGAATCCTGTCTTTCGGTCCCGTTCCTGCAGGTCTGCATGAAAAAGGGCTTGAATACTTAGCTGCGATTAATGAATTTGATGAAGATGCCGGCGGAGCAGATGTTTTGCTTCCCGCGCAGGATATCGAAGCTAAGGAAGGTTTATTTGTCAATGCTTCGGGTATGGCTCGTTTAAACAATGCGGCTCTTATGGCAGATAACGGCAGGGCAGAAGACTGGCGTTTAATTTGTGAGCTTGCCATCCTGATGGGCGCAAAATGGGATTATAAATCTCTGGATGAAGTTCGGAAGGAGATGGAAGCCTGATTGCAAGATAACATAACAGTATTAAATGTTTCAGAGATAAATCGTTATGTAAGGGGCTTGCTTCACAGTGACCCCCGCCTGCGTGATCTCTGGGTGACAGGAGAGTTGTCAAATTTCAGGCATCACCGTTCGGGTCATATGTATTTTACCTTAAAAGACAGCAAATCTTCGCTGCGCTGCGTTTTCTTTCGCCGGGAAAATATACGCTGTATTTTTAAACCTTCTGATGGGATGGAGGTAATTCTGCACGGCAATATAGCAGTTTATGAACCTGACGGTGTTTATCAGCTCCATGTATCGGAAATGGAACCGGCCGGTATGGGTTCGTTGTATCTTGCCTTCGAACAGCTTAAAAGAAAACTGGAAAATGAAGGCCTCTTTCGCCCTGAAACAAAAAAAAAGATACCGGTTTTGCCTCGCAAGATAGGCCTGGTAACATCGCCGACAGGGGCAGCCCTGCAGGATATTTTGGTTACGCTTAAAAAGCGCTTTCCACATGTTCACATAATCGTAGTTGAGAGCCTGGTCCAGGGTCCGGGAGCAGCGTCTGATCTTATCCGGGCCATCGATATATTGAACCGGCGAAAAGATGTTGACTTGATTATCCTCACCCGCGGGGGCGGGTCACTGGAGGATTTATGGCCTTTTAATGAAGAAGCGGTGGCAAGGGCTATTTATCGCTCTGAATTACCGGTTATATCGGCCGTCGGCCATGAGACAGATTTTACAATTGCTGATTTTGCCGCCGACCTGCGGGCCCCGACGCCGACAGCGGCGGCAGCGGCAGCCGTTCCCGAAAAGGAAGAGCTTTTAAACATTTTAAAACAGCATCGCGAACAAGCCGCATTAGCCCTTAAAAGGCGCTTGCAGAAGGAAAAACAGGCTCTCGATTATGTAGTCAGCGAGCGGTTTTTTTCCTTGCCTGCCAGAAGACTTAAGCTTTGTAGGGAAATATTGGCACAACTCGACAAAAAATTAAATCGCGAAATAGTTCGTATCTTGCAGTATAAGGGAATTAAGCTGAACGCCCTGAATGATAAGTTGGAGAGTTACAGCCCTTTAAAAGTTATGAGCCGCGGATTTTGTTATTGCAGGGATGAGCAGGGTAAAATAATTCGCTCTGTAAACGATATCGAGCCGGCAGGCATTCTTAAGCTCAGTTTTAAAGATGGATCGGCCCGCTGTCGCACTGAAGAGATTGAGGAGGGCAGTATACTTGACCAATAAAAAATTGGAAAAAATGACTTATGAAGAAGCGGTACTAAAGCTTGAGGAAACTGTTAGCCGCCTTGAAGACACCGAGATACCGCTGGAAGAATCACTTTCTTCTTTCCAGGAAGGCATTGCCCTTTCCCGTTACTGCAGGGAAAAGCTGGCTGAAATTGAATACAGGGTAGAATACCTCTTGAAAGAGGAACAGGAAGCTTTAAATATTACAGGCTCTGATCCAGACAGCA
The DNA here is from genome assembly GCA_007136055.1 of Syntrophomonadaceae bacterium. GTDB lineage: Bacteria > Bacillota > Dethiobacteria > DTU022 > DTU022 > T3SED10-7. Next base: position 12,545 of record SLHT01000066.1, on the reverse strand, counting down.
GTGATGTTGATGAGGAAGGTTTATGATCAATATTGATCAACACCTGGAACGTGAAAAAGAAAAAATTAACCGGGCTCTTGAACAGCGTCTGTCCCATTTGGTCCCGTCTGCAGTTACCGATGCTATGCGCTACAGCCTGGAAGCGGGAGGAAAAAGGCTCCGCCCGATCCTGACTTTAGCCGCTGCCCGGACCCTGGGTTCAGAAGATGATTCTGTTATTGATGTGGCCTGTGCCCTTGAGTTCATACATACTTACTCGCTTATTCATGATGACCTGCCAGCTATGGATGACAGTGAAATACGGCGCGGAAAACCGACCTGCCACTGTGTCTACGGTGACGCGCTTGCTATTCTTGCCGGGGATGGCCTGTTGACCCTCGCTTTTGAAACTCTGGCTAATTACGGCAGCAGGGATGGTTGCGAAAGCAGGGCAATACGCATTATAGCCGAGATATCTAAATCTGCCGGAGTTAACGGGATGATCGGCGGGCAGGCCCTGGACCTTGGAGCCGAAGGAAGAGAATTGTCCCTAACTGAAATCGAGCAGATTTCTTTGCTGAAAACAGGTGCCTTATTGAAAGCGTCAGTAGTTTGCGGCGGGATTGCCGCAAATGCCACGCAGCCTCAACTTAAAGCTCTTGCCTGCTATGCCTCGTGTTTAGGCAACGCTTTTCAGATTATTGATGACCTGCTTGATTACGAAAGTACAACCGAAGAACTGGGTAAACCTGCAGGCGCAGACCAGGTTCGATTAAAGGCCAATTACCCGGCCCTGCTCGGCCCAGAGAAAGCCAGGGCAAGGGCAGAAGCGCTTTACAGCGAATCGTTAGCAGCGTTGGATAACCTGGACTGCCCGGCAGCTGATTTAAAAGAAATAGCAAAAATACTGGTTTACAGGAAAAAATAAAGGGGCTTGAATACAGGCTCCGGACCAGTAAAAAAAGCAACTGTTCCCGGGTATTCTTCCCCGGTTGGAACATGGTCAGTTGTAAAGATGTTTTATTGATCAGTGTTTAATGGAGAAGTTGGTGGTGCATTTATAGAAGTCAGATCCAGCAGGCAGTGAAACGCATTATTTCTGACTTCCGGTCTCCGACTTCAGACTTCTAAAATAGGAGGTTGTTAATATGTCAATGGCAGAGAAAAGCAGCAGCTATTTTTTGGATGTACTGGCTTCGAAAGCCCCGGTGCCGGGAGGCGGCGGAGCTGCTGCGATGGGTGGAGCGATAGGGATGGCCTTATCGAACATGGTTGGGAACCTGACTGTGGGTAAAAAGAAATTTGCCGATGTTGAAGACGAGGTTAAGGATTTGCTGGAACAAGGTTACAAAATTATCGATCAGTTAAAAGTGCTGGTTGATAAAGATGCTGAAGTCTTTGAACCGCTCTCGAAGGCGTACGGCTTGCCGAAAGAAACTGCAGAACAGGCCGCCCATAAAGCAAAAGTAATGGAAGAATGTTCAAAAGAAGCCTGCTCCGTGCCTCTTGAAATTATGCGCAAGGCTTATGCAGGAATAAAGATCCATGAAAGAATGGGTCAGATTGGCACAAAGCTGGCGATTTCCGATATCGGGTGCGGAGTTGCATTTTTAAAAGCGGCCCTGGTAAGCGGCCAGTTAAATGTTTTAATTAACCTCGGGGCGATAAAAGACGACCAGTTTATAAAAGAAACTGTTGCAGAAATGGATCATCTTCTTGAAGAAGGAAGCAGGGTAGCAGATGAGACCCTGAACAACGTGGTTGAAAAGTTTAAATAACCTAAAACGGCCTGCAGTCAAAATTTATGGCGGTGGAGATAGCTGCTATAACTATTGCGGTTAAGGCCAATATAAGGTCAATAAACCAGTAAGAGAAAGGGGAAATTGCAAGATGACAAAGGTAATTGATTGTGTAGCGATTGGCGAAGAAATTATGAAAGAAATTGTTAAAGAAACGGAGGAGCTTAAAGCAAAAGGGATTACTCCAGGCATTGCCACTCTCCTCGTTGGAGACGACTTCGGTTCCAAGATGTATCGGGGCCAGGTTGAAAAGTTCTGTGATGAAGCGGGTTTTAATTATGTTAATGAAAATCCTCCCGAAGATGCAAGCGAGGCTGATGTTATCGCTATCGTTGAGAAACTGAATGCAGATAAATCAGTAAGCGGAATTCTACCCCTGCGCCCGTTTCCCGAGCAGATTTCAGATACAGTCGTAATCAACTCTATTGATGTTAATAAAGATATTGATTGTTTCCATCCTTTTAATATGGGCAAATTGGCTCTCGGTGAGGCTACCTTCCCCCCGGCCACCCCTGCTGCAGTAATTGAAATCCTTGAGCGCTATGCCCGTAAAGAAGAAAATATGGATCCCAAAGATTTCTTTGAAGGGGCAGAAATAGTTGTCGTCGGCCATTCTAATATTGTCGGTAAGCCTGTGGCATTTTTAGCTTTGAACCGCAATGCCACGACCAGTGTTACACATGTTTTTACCAGCATGAAGGGTAACCTGGCCAAACATACTGCGGGGGCAGATATCCTTATAGTCGCCGCCGGCAAAGCTGATTTAATCGGCCCTGACCTGGTAAAAGAAGGCGCAATTGTTATCGATGTCGGCATCAACAGGGTAAAAGTGGTTGATGAAAAAGGAGAGCCTGTCCTTAACGAAAAAGGAAAGCAGAAGACAAAAACCGTCGGCGATGTTTCTTTTGATGCCGTAAAAGATAAGACCAGGGCAATTTCACCTGTTCCAAAAGGCGTCGGATCAGTAACAAACCGCATGTTAATGAAAAATGCCCTGAGAGCCTGTAAAATTAGCAACGGTTTACTTTAACGCAAGAGTAACGGCGGCAGTGTTCTCTTGAGAACAATGCCGCCATATGCTATAATATTTTGAGCAATGAACATAAGTGGTGCAGTATTCTAGTTGGCGCCCCTCTCCGAAAACGGGCCTAAAAATCCGTTAAGGGCACATCGATGAAGTTCCTGGTGGTGGCTGCCGACGCCCAGTTGGGGGCTGCTGCTGGGAGTTAAGAAGGATGGGGCGATCTACAATGGCATGTAGGCGTTGACCCTACCTTCGCGGAGACCCAATGTGGTAGCATATTGTTAACAGCAAAACTGTTACTGCTTGGGTATGAACCTGCATGCGGTACAAAGCTGTGTGCAGTGTAGCCTGCCTTGAGTGGAATGGGTGGAGAAAGCCTCCGGGCTCTTTAAACCTATTCTGCAAAAGAGGCTAGGGGAGCCCAGGCGTCAGAGAGGAAATCTTCTAGACTGCTCTCGAAAGAGAAGTAAACCAGGGATTAAAGTGTGAGCTAAGTGGTAATCCAGCTCTGCTGGTGGTGACACGGCGGGGGTAGTCTTAAAAGGGAACTGCCTGCTCGGCAACGGCAGGTGATTACTTGGGAAATCCTGCTGGACCTAAGCCGCAAAGTTTACCTGGTTTGCTACCACTTATGTTTCTTTGTACAAAGGTGATGTGGTTTGCCTAATAAAAATAAAAGCCGACGACGTGTGCGCTGGGTTATTGTTATTTCAATCTATACTTTTTTTCTTGCCATTGCATTTGGTTTTGTTACCCAGTATTTCTTAAGCGAGATTCGGTCCCTTATAGCTGCATTTATAATGCTGCTGTTCGTTGTTGCCCTGGGAGTAATTTTTGATTTAATCGGGACTGCCGCTGCTGCAGCCAAAATAGGGCCATTGAATGCCAAGGCTGCCCGCAGGGAAGTCGGCGCCAGGCGTGGTGTTTACCTGGTTAAAAATGCAGAACAGGTCGCAAATTTCTGCAATGATGTAGCCGGGGATATCAGTGGGGTAGTGAGCGGAACCCTGGCGGCAATGCTTGTTTTTAGAATTGTGGTAACCATACCGGTTGATCAGGCAGAATTTTACCTGGGGATTTTACTGACAGCATTTGTAGCTGCCCTAACCGTTGGCGGGAAGGCATGGGGCAAAATAGTGGCTATAAATTATTCGACAGAAGTAATCCTCCTGGTCGCTATAATAATAACCAGGCTGGAAAGACCTTTTAACTGGCTAAAGAAGTCGTGGTAAATATGCGGGGTGAGTATCGGTGGAAGGGTTTATAGGCAGCTTGAAGCTTCCTGAAGAATTAAAAACGCTAAATACGGAACAACTGGAGAAAGTTGCTGCAGAGGTCCGCAAATATATGATTCAGACGGTTGCCGACAATGGCGGCCACCTTTCGGCAAGCCTGGGGGTTGTCGAACTTACTGTAGCCTTACACAGCACTTATAACAGCCCTGAAGACCGCATCGTCTGGGATGTCGGGCATCAGAGCTACCCCCATAAGCTGCTCACCGGCAGGTGGGAGCAGTTCCCTACCCTTCGCAGACTGGGCGGCCTTTGCGGGTTTCCAAAACCCTCTGAAAGCGAACACGACTCTTTCATGACCGGTCACAGCAGCACCTCCATTTCAGCAGCGCTCGGTTTGGCTCAGGCCCGCGATCATAATGGTGATGATTACAAGGTTATGGCCGTAATTGGCGATGGCGCTTTAACCGGCGGGATGGCTTTTGAGGCCCTTAACCACGCCGGACATATCAAGGCTAACATGCTGGTTATTCTAAACGATAACAAGATGTCGATTGGTTCCAATGTGGGCAGCATGTCTTCCTACCTGGGGAGGATTCGTTCTGATCCTAAGTATTCCCGCCTTAAAAAAGACTTCGAGGTTTTCGTTAATAAAATACCAGTCCTCGGGAAAAAGATGATCGATACTGCCGAAAGAGTCAAAGGCGGACTTAAATACCTGATTATGCCCGGCATGCTTTTTGAAGAGCTTGGTTTCACTTATTTCGGTCCGGTCGACGGGCACAACATTGCTGCCCTCAAATCTGTCTTAAAACAGGCCAATAAAATGAACGGGCCCGTTTTTGTCCATGTTGTTACTGAAAAAGGCAAGGGGTATCATCATGCCGAAAAGTCTCCGGAAGTATTTCACGGAATCGGACCTTTCGATTTAATTAATGGTCGTCCCCTAAAAAATAAGAAGAATCCGAGTTATACGGATGTATTTGGAAATACCCTGGTTGAATTGGGCCGTAAAAATTTAAAAATTGTAGCCATTACAGCGGCAATGTCCGCCGGGACAGGACTAAATAAGTTTGCTGCAGAATTTCCCGATCGGTTTTATGATGTCGGTATCGCTGAACAACACGGGGTGACACTTGCTGCGGCGCTGGCTGCCGGAAAAATGTGCCCGGTGATAGCAGTCTACAGCACATTTCTGCAGCGAGCATACGATCAAATATTGCATGATACCTGCCTGCAGAAGCTTCCGGTTGTTTTTGCCGTGGATCGGGCCGGAATAATCGGCGAAGACGGTGAAACCCACCAGGGCCTATTTGATATAACTTACCTGCGCACCATGCCTAACATGTCGGTTATGGCTCCTGCTAACGAGGATGAACTGCAGCATATGCTTTTGACCGCCTTTAAATACCAGGGTGGTCCGGTAGCAATCCGTTACCCGCGGGATAAAGGGGTAGGTGTTGATCTTACTGAACCAAAAGCTTTGCCCTGGGGTAAGGGAGAACTGCTCATGCAGGGCGAAGACCTGCTCATCATTGCCGCAGGAACGGTTGTCAATTCTGCCCTGGAAGCTGCCGAAAAGCTTTTCTGGCAGGGGATTAAAGCAACCGTGATTAATGCCCGCTTCGTTAAACCATTAGATGAAGAGTTGATCATAAATTGGGCCAGGAAATGCGGCCGGGTTATAACCATTGAAGAAAACATTATCGCCGGTGGTTTTGGCAGTAGTATTATAGAACTGTTTGAGAATAAAGGACTCAGTTTTCCCGTAAAACGACTGGGGATCGGCGATTGTTTTATTGAGCACGGCACCAGAGCCGAAATGCTTTCCTGCTGTAACCTTGATACCGATGGCATTTATAAGGAAGCGATGATATTTGCCGGAGGGAAAGCAGCAAAAGGTGTGACTTGAAGCAGCCTCAGACCAAAAAACGTCTTGATCATCTCCTAAGCGAACGCCGGCCTGATTTAAGCCGTAACCGTATTCGGGCTGAAATAATGGCTGGTAATGTTTTTGTTGATGGAAAAGTGGTTGATAAACCGGGGACGATGTTAAAGTGCAGCGCCGATATTCAGCTTCAGGAAGCTGAAAACCCCTATGTCAGCCGGGGCGGTTTGAAACTGGAGGGAGCCATAGAGGCTCTATCTGTCGACGTTGACGGCCTAATTGTTCTTGATGTTGGCGCTTCGACCGGAGGTTTTACCGACTGCCTCTTAAAAAAAGGGGCGAAACTTGCCTATGCCCTGGACGTCGGCTATGGACAGCTTGCTTTTAGTTTGCGAAATGACCCGCGCGTGGTGGCAATGGAACGCCATAACGTCCGCGACCTTAAAAAAGAAGATTTAAGTCTAAAACCAGACCTGGCAGTAGTCGATGTATCTTTTATTTCCCTAACGAAAGTAATTCCGGTTCTATATGCACTCGGCATACCTTTAGTTTTAGCGCTGGTAAAACCACAGTTTGAAGCGGGGCGTGCAGATGCCGACAGGGGTAAAGGGGTAATCCGCGATCCTGAACTGCACAGCCGCGTTCTGAATGAAACCGCTGCCCAGGCCTGCAAAAACGGTTATTGCTGTGCGGGGATGACATTTTCTAAATGGCCCGGCCCAAAAGGCAATATCGAATATTTTATTTATCTCAAAAACAATAATAATAAGTCTTGCGGCTGCCTGCAAAATATTAGTGAAATAACTGTCCGTGTAGTTGAACAAGCTCACCGGGAGCTTAAAACTAAAGGCGGCTGATTTAGGTGAGGTTAGCTTAGCCCCCGTTGCAGTTCAGGGCAGGATCTAGAATAACCGCGCCGAAATTAAGGTAAGATAAAGCTTACCGTCGGGAGTGTTTAAGTGAAGGACATAGGGATAATTACCAACTGGCATAAGAAAAACGCAACCCTGGTTGTCGAAAAAATAACCCGTTTTTTTGAACAGCGTCAACTAAATCTACGCGTTGCCGATCGTAAAATGGCAGATTTTTATAGCGAGACGTCGCTGGCTGAGCAACTTAATTCCTGGCAGGATAATTTGCAGTTAATTATTGTTGTCGGGGGAGACGGAACCATCCTCAGGGTGGCCAGGGATCTTGCTTGTTGGGATGTTCCCGTCCTCGGTATAAACCTGGGTCAAAAAGGGTTTTTAGCCGAGATTGAAGTTGAACAAATGGAACGTTTTCTGCAGTACATTGCTAACGGACAGTATGACATCCAGGAGCGAATGATGATGGAAACCAGGCTGAAGCGTGGCAATGAAGAGCTTGGCAGTTATCTTGCCCTCAATGATATAGTTATTTCGAGAGGTCCATTTTCGCGAATTATCAAGGTTGAAATACTTGTTAACGAGGACTATATGGAAAGTTATTCTGGTGACGGGGTGATTGTTTCTACTCCAACAGGCTCAACAGGCTACTCGCTTTCAGCCGGGGGGCCGATAGTTAATCCATCTATGAAACTGTTCGTTGTGACTCCGATATGCCCGCACAGCCTTTACAACCGTTCAGTGGTCATAAACGGTGACGATACAATGAAGCTGCGGATCGATTCACGCCAGGTCCAGGTTGTCCTCACAGTTGACGGGCAGGTGCGCTTTGCCCTTGAAGATGAAGATCAAATAATTGTCTGTCGTTCAAATCATACCATTAAAATGGTTTGTTTCCATGACTATTCATTTTACAGAATGCTACATCAGAAATTGAAAGGCTGACATGCCAGATTAGGTAGTAGGGTGTGTTATGCCCGCAGGATATAAATATATTAAAGCACAGGAGGATCTTGAATGCTTCTTCAGTTGAAGGTTGTCAATTATGCTCTAATCGAAGACCTGACCTTAAACTTTAACCCCGGTTTAAACATTTTAAGCGGTGAAACAGGAGCAGGCAAGTCGATCATAATTGGCGCTATTAATTTGCTTTTGGGTGAAAGGGCTGCTATTGACCAGATTCGCCAGGGCCATGATACCGCTTATGTCGAAGGTATGTTCAGCTGTGAATCTGATTTAAAGAGCCAGGTCGAAAATGTTTTAATAGAAGCAGGAATTTCTGGTGGCGATGAAATAATAATTTCCCGTGAAGTCTTTCGTACCGGGCGCAGTGTGGCCAGGGTTAACGGGCGTGCAGTGCCTGTATCGTTTTTAAAGGAAATCGGACAATTTATAGTTGATCTTCACGGTCAGCACCAGCACCAGTCCCTGCTGCATTCAGATCAGCACCTTGAACTGCTTGACTCGTTTGGTGGCGATGAAATTATTAGTATTCGGGAAAATGTTGCCGGGCTTTACAGGAAATGGCAGAGCCAAAAAAAAGAGCTTGCTGCGCTTGGCGCGAACAGCGCCGAACGGGAGCGGAACATTGATATTTCGACTTTCCAGCTGAAGGAGATCAGGGAAGCGGAGCTTTACCCCGATGAAGACCTGGAACTAGCCCGCAGGGAAAAAATTCTTGCCAATGCTGAAAAAATATTTAAACTGACTGCCCAGGCTTATGCTGATATATATGCCGGTGAGGAAGGTAGTCCCGTTGAAGCCCTGATAGACCGCCTAAACCGTACAACTACTTTTTTAACTGAAGCAGCGGGTATAGATCAAAGCCTGTCACCTTTGCTTGACATGCTCGAAACAGCTGCAGCTCAACTGGAAGAGGCATCCCATGAGCTGCGTGATTATCAGTCAAAACTGGAGTTTGAACCAAACGAGCTGGTTACAATTCAGGATCGTTTGAACCAGATAAACAGCCTCAAACGCAAGTATGGAGGAACGATTGAAGAAACCCTTGCCTTTGCCGATAACCTGGAAGAAGAGATAGAACGCCTGCAGAACAGTGAGGCATTGGCCGAACAGGTTGAAAAAGAGATTGCTGAACAGGAAATACTTTTGTCTGAGGAAAGCAATAGGCTAAGCCGGCTCCGCCGCGAAGCTGCTGACCGCCTGGAAGGATTGCTTGAAGAATGCCTTGAAGAGCTGGCCCTGGCTAATGCCCGATTTGAAGTGAAGTTGGCAGAAAAGGCTGTTTGTTCACCAAAAGGCATGGATCAGGTAGAATTTTTATTTTCTGCTAACCGGGGAGAGGATGTTAAACCACTGGCCAAGATTATTTCCGGCGGTGAAGTGTCGCGGGTAATGTTGGCAATAAAAACGATTCTGGCCAGGCAGGACCTTGTCCCTACCTTAATCTTTGATGAGGTCGATTCAGGGGTCGGGGGGGCAACAGTGCAGAAAGTCGCCGAGAAGTTGGCCCATTTAGCTCAGCATCACCAGGTAATGTGTGTTACCCACAGCGCGCAAATTGCTTCAATGGCTGATTGCCATTTCCGTCTTTATAAGGAAACAACCGGCGAAAGAACCTTAACCAGGGCTGTTGGCCTGGAAGAAGCTAAAATCAGGGAAGAACTGGCGCGTATGCTTGATGGAGCCAGCATTGATCAGGTCAGTTTAAAACATGTTGATCACCTGATGGAAAGAGCCCGGAGCTTTAAAGAAAAAACGACAACCTGATGCTTTTCTGCGGAGGTCTGTAATGCGACTGGAAGATATGATGACGTCAGAATATTCTACCCTCAAAGCGGCCGACAGCCTGCGAAATGCTGTCAGGTTGCTGCGGAACAGCAAACGTGACGGTCTGCCGGTCTTGAATGCAGATGGTTCCCTGGCCGGAATATTTACCAAGACCAATCTTTATGATGCCCTGCTAAAAAAAAGCTCTCTTGACCGGCCGGTCAGCGATTACTATAACAGGAACGTTGTTAAAATATCTAAAGATCTTAGTTACGGTGAAGTGATTGAAGCCGTCCGTCGAATACCGGTCGGGACCGGAGTGGTAGTCGATAACGGTGAGAGAGTCGTGGGCCTTTTTACCAAGGTAGAATTGATTACTTCCCTGTTTAAAGAAGAAAGGTTACTAAATACCAGGCTTAATGCCATGTGCCAGGCTATGCACAATGCCATTATTTCAGTTGACGATGTTGGCCGCATTAATTTTATAAACCGCTCAGCCGGCCAGCTTTTTATGATCGATCAAGATCAGGTGCAGGGAAAATACCTGGATAAAGTTCTGCCGGGGCTAGATATTCAGAGGGTGCTTGAAACCAGCCTTGTTGAAATTGGAGCAAATTACACGGTAAGAGATACTACGACCCTGGTCAATAAGACACCGCTGCTCGATAACGGACGGGTCGTTGGTGCAATTGCTATCTTTCAGGATATTACCGAGTTGGAATCGATCGCTGAAGAGATGGGTACAGTTAAAAGGTTGAATCAAACCCTGCAGACAGTCCTCGATATTGGCTACGATGCCCTGGTGGTTGTTGATGAGAATGGTTTGGTTATCCTCGTTAACCGCACTTTCTTAGATTTTATCCGCCTTGAGGAAGAAGCGGTCATGTTCCGCCCTGTAAGCGAGGTGCTTCAAAACAGTCGCCTGCATGTTGTTGTTAAAACAGGGATTCCTGAACTTAATGACATCCAGTTCATCGACGGCAAGCCTTATGTGGTCTCAAGGCTGCCCATAGTCAGGGATAAACAGGTTATCGGCGCGGTGGGGAAAATAAGCTTTCGGCGTGTTGACGAACTACGCGAATTGGCCACCCGCCTGGAAGCAATGAACAGCCGCCTTGCTCATTTCCAGGAAGAGCTGAAAAAAGCGCGCTTTAAAGAACGTCCTTATCATTTTGAAGATATAGTTACCATTAACCCGGACATGCAATCTTTGATCCGGGAGGCAAGGCAGGCTGCGCAGGGTTTATCTACAGTATTAATTAGCGGGGAAAGCGGAGTAGGCAAAGAGCTGATGGCCCAGGCTATTCACCAGGACAGCCCGCGCTGCAGTGCGCCTTTTGTTAAAGTTAACTGCGCGGCAATACCTGAGAACCTGCTTGAATCCGAATTTTTTGGTTATGCCGAAGGCGCTTTTACGGGGGCCATTAAAAGCGGCAAAAAAGGCCTGCTTGATCGGGCCGACGGAGGAACCCTGTTTCTTGATGAAATAGGCGATATGCCTCTTTCATTACAGGGCAAGATTTTAAGGATTTTACAGGAACAGACCTATGAACGGGTAGGCGGTACAACGACAGTTCGGGTCAATATCCGTTTTATAGCCGCGACCAACCAGGATCTCGAAATTAAAGTCAGGGAGGGCAGCTTTAGGAAAGATCTCTTTTACCGCCTTAATGTTATTCCAATTCCGATTCCGCCCCTGAGAGAGAGATTAGAAGATATAAAGCCTCTGGTTTATGCTTTTCTGAGCAAATATAATGATATTTTTGGCATGAAGGTTCAGGATCTGGACGGTGAAGCGCTGGCGGTTCTCAGTTCTTATTACTGGCCCGGCAATATCCGCGAATTAGAGAATGTGATTGAAAGGGCGATGAATTTTTCGGTAGAAGAGACGATCGGTGTCCAAAACCTGCCCCCGCATTTGAATCCAGGTTACAGGCCGGAAGTTTTGACAGATCAAAGTGAAACACCGGGTCATAGAACAAGTATCATTAACGGTATGCCTGCTTACCGCCTGGAAAGGGAAGAAAAGGAGCGTGAAACAATAACAAAAGCGCTGCTAAAGTCAGAAGGCAACAAGAGTGAAGCAGCACGCATTCTTGGCATAAGCCGTTCATGGCTTTATCAAAAGATGAACAGGCTTGGCCTGGAGTGATTTCTAAAGGAAGTTCTGCCGGCAGCCTTTACACTGTCCTGGAATTTAATATGAACGGATTTTATTGACTGTGTGCTGGCAACAAAAATGAGGAGGTTATGCCATGGATTTTGAAATGACTACAGAACAACTGGCTATGCAAAAAATGGCCCGCGATTATGCTGAAAAAGAAATAGCTCCGATTGCTGCGGAATATGACGAAAAAGAAGAAATGCCTGTTCAATTGATCCGCAAAATGGTTTCAGAAGGTTTTGCGTCGGTCAGCGTTCCTGAAGAATATGGCGGGGCAGGGATGGACGAAGTAACACTCTGCCTGGTTACAGAGGAACTTGGCCGCGGATGTGCGGGGATTGCAACCGGGGTAGGCGCCAACTCCCTGGCAATGCTGCCCATTCAACTGGCAGGCAGTGAAGAACAGAAGAAAAAGTACCTCATCGCATTGTGTAATGGCAAGTTAGCTTCTTTTTGTCTTACTGAACCAAATGCCGGCTCTGATGTGAGTGCCATATCGACGACAGCGCTTAAAGACGGTTCCGAGTATGTAATTAACGGAACTAAATGTTTTATTACGAACGGGACTTATGCCGACTATTATGTAGTTTTTGCCATTACCGATCCAAAAAGGGGTTCGCGGTCACTTACGCCCTTTATTGTAGAAAAAGGAGCTGATGGTCTGGATGCCAGCCGCAGGGAAAAGAAAATGGGTATTCGCGCCAGCAATACTGCAGTAGTCGTATTTGATCAGGTTCGGGTGCCTGAAGAAAACATGCTCGGCAAGCCGGGTGGAGGTTTCAGGGTGGCGATGGAAACTTTCGATATTTCCAGGCCCATGATTGCTTCGCTGGCCGTAGGCTTGGCCAGGGCCGCCTACGAGG
>SLHT01000230.1 GCA_007136055.1 Syntrophomonadaceae bacterium | reverse complement strand
CTAATTGTTTAATCATCATCGTTATCCTCCAGTGATTGCATTAACCGGTAAGACTTATCAACATTCATATTCAAAACATGCGACCGGAAGGTAATCCGATCAATTAAGGCTGCAACTAACAGTTCGTTTTCAAATAGTTCAGTCCACCTTGAGAACTCTAGATTGGTGGTGATAATGACACTTGCTCTTTCTGCACGCTCTGATATAACCTGAAAAAGTAATTCCGATTGATGACGGTTAAAGGTCAGGTGGCTTAGCTTATCAATGATTAAGGGTTCTGCCATGGGAATTGCCGAATCTTACATGAGCCCGGGCAGGATAGCCGGACTTTTATGGGCGGGATACATACTTGACATTAATATTTACTATCCATATATCAGCGGAGCCCTATTTTTTTTGATAATATTTATTATCAGTGTCCTGATCGATAAAAAAAGAAATTAGAGTGCATGCAGGGGCGGCGGATCAGAATAAACGATGGCGCGTTCTTCAGTTGTTGCCATGACAGGTTATTAAAATACATGCTCTAGGAAAAACAAATTTATTTCGTATTCACTTGTAATATAATGCAAAAATATTGGAACACAGGGGGGTTAATAACCTCTTGAAATGTTGAATATAATCTCTTCTTTATTCAGGTGGAAAATCGGGGAAACGCATACAGATAAGGTCAGCGATATATCCATCGAAAGCGACCACGAATTCCAACTTGTAGTGTGTCAGGGAGGCCAGCACTTTCTGTTTCTCGAGGTCCTGAGGTTGAGCGGAGGCTACAATAAGGATACCAGCGCTTCTTTTTTCAACTGGTATGACCTCATATTTTTTTATTGTTTCCTCCGGGAGGAGGTCAATGATCTCATCGGGAATATTTATATTGCTCAGGTCTACCCAGGCGTAGTCCAACTGGGAGGCTACGGCAAGGCAGATATCGTTGGGAGTCAGGTATTTGAGTTCGACCAATATTTGTCCCAGCCGTTTCTGTCGGTACTCTTTCTGGATACGAAGGGCTTTTTTGAGCTGTTCCGGGGTGATGTAGCCCGATTCCAACAAGAGCTCTCCAAGCTTGTTTTTTCTTTCGCTTTGCCTGTGGAGTGATTCGTCTAGCTGTTTGTGGTTGATAAATGTTTCTTCCAACATTATGGAGCCGATTTTCTTGTTCCTATGCTCGGCCTGGATTTGGAGGGCTTCTTTTAACTGATTATCGCTGATTACTTGCTCATCGACCAATTGTTTTCCCAAAAGTCTTTTCTTGTCTACCCTCTTGATGTATCTGGAATTGACATAGATCCGCTCGCTTGGGTCGGCGGGATTCAAGGGGATCAGGAAAAACCCCTCGTTCCAGGGATGGTATTTCATTGCGGAGCCGGTCAGCAACTCGCCGTCCAGAAACTCAACCACTAGCTTATAGGCGACCGGGCCGGCGAATGTGGACTCATGGATGGTTTCATAATGGATAGTTGACGTTGAGGGTATCTCTTTCTTAAGAAATTCGATTTTTTTTACTTCCTTGAGCGAGATTGTTTGAATTTCGGTTTGTTCTTCACCTATCTCGACATCTAAGGGGAATGTTGCCTTCTGCATACTAAAAAAACTGTTCTTCCCCGCCGTCTTCCTACCATCAGCAAAACTCACGATTATTCGCTTCATTTAACACAGCCTTCCCTTCATTTTTTACGATATATAAATACGTCGCTGAGATGTGGTTAAAAAGCATCATTTACATACACTGTGTACTCAGTTATCTAGTTATTTAAGATCTGATGCGATTAGAGATAAAAATGTCTCCACCAGCTGCGGGTCGAACTGGGTACCAGCGCAGCGCTTTAGCTCCGCCAGGGCTTCCGCCGGTTTAAAAGTTTTTGCATAAGGGCGGGAGTGAGTCATAGCGCTGTATGCGGTAACAATGGCTAATATCCGGCATTCAAGCGGAATTTCATCTCCTTTAAGACCAAGCGGGTAACCGCTGCCATCCACCTTTTCATGGTGGTATAAAATCAGGTCAGCAACTCCGATTAGCTCTGGCGACGAATTAGCGATTCGGCAACCGATCTCCGGGTGGCGGCGAATTGTTTCCCGCTCTTTCTCAGTTAGCTCGGCTGTTTTCTGCTTCAGGTTTTTGTAAATCAGCTGTTCCGGCATGCTGACTTTACCCAAATCGTAGACTCGGGCGAGCAGCTGCAGGTCAGCTGCCTGGTCATTGTCGAGTTTAAGCGCCTGCCCCATTCGCTCACAGAGCTTCCTCACTTGATCGCTGTCTCCCTCACCCAGGTTGCCGCGCACAGAAAACGACTCAACAAGCGAGGCTACAATCCCGGCCCGGGCCAGCTTGCCCCGCTTAAGCTTGTCATCATACATGGCGTTGTCGGCCTTTTTATAGGTTTCCTCCAGCGATTGCTCACTACTCTCGTTAATTACCAAACCGATCGAAATACTGATCGGCAGGCCTTCATTTTTCCGGTTATATTCGTCAATCCGGCGGCGAATCCTAACTATCAGCTCTTCTCCGGCCTTCTTCGTGGTGCGGGGCAGAATCAGCGCAAATTCATCGCCCCCGACCCGGGCCAGAATATCCGAGGGACGCAGCACACTTTTAAGTAGCTCTGCCCCGGTCTGGAGGTAACGATCTCCTTCGGCGTGGCCTAGGGTATCATTAATTAATTTCAGCCCGTCAAGATCAGCTGACACTACCACCACCGGGTGTTCGCGGGAAACGCCGAGCCGCTGTAGCTCATTTTCAAAATAACGCCGGTTATAAAGACCGGTTAGCTGATCATGGAGGCTGATATGTTCAAGTTCAGCCAAATAGCTTTTCCTTTCGGTAATATCCCGGACAATTGAAACCACCTCTGTATCACCAATCGGAGCCAGGCGGGCTTCAAAAGAGTAATCATTGTCATTAACCGAATAGCTGTATTCAAGAACTTTATTCTCACCTGTGGAAAGAACCTCTTTGATGCCATCTTTCAGTTTTCTGGCAATCGGGGCAGGTAAAACTTCAGAAACAGATTTGCCAACCAGAGCCTGCTGTCTGTAAAGCTGGCGAGCCTCTTCATGCAGCAGTTTTTCATCTTTTACCACAGCATCAAGATAAACCCCGTTTCTACTGTAGCGGAAAAGCAGATCCGGAATCGCTCCCACCAACGCGCGGTGACGCAGCTCACTTTCTTTAAGTGCCTCTTCCACCTGCTTGCGGTCGGTAATATCCAGGATTAAACCGTCAATATAGGCTACCTCACCATCTTCTCCCACAACCCCGCGGCCTTTTTCGTGAACCCAGCGAATACTATCATCGCTGTGCATAACCCGGTACTCGATATCCCAGGTTTCGCCTTTTTCAATCGCTGCCCTGATAATTTCGTCATTGTTATTATCATCCCGGCAGATAACACTTGCGTACGATCTGACCCGGTTATTGATAAAGTCGCTCGAAGGATAGCCGGTAATGTTGTCAACGTCACTGCTCATGTAGAGCATTGTCCAGTCTTGATCATAGAGACAGCGATAACTTGTACCGGGAATGTTATTGACCAGTGACTGATATTGATCCCGGCTATCGCGCAAAGCATTCTCAATCCGGTTACGCATCAGTGTAAAACCAACCTGGGTTGCATAAAGCTCAATCACTTTAGGGTTTTCAAGTGTTTTATAGCGAGGCATAAACATGATTAAATCGCCGATCGTTTCACTTTCAAAGCCAATTTCGGCCACATATACTTCACCAACCCCAAAGGATTTTTCCAATAGGGCAGCTATTTTTTTAGGGATCGCTCCGAATGCGGAATCATGCAAGTTGGCAAAACGTACCAGGTGTCCTTCCTTAATGGTGTTAAATCGTTCAGGAATTATGTCCCAGGCTTTTCCAGTCAGGTCGTAGCCCAGCAGATCACAAATCTTACGAATGCTATCGGCCACTCCGGAAATTGCCTTGGTAACAGTTTTTTGGCCATCCTGTTCGTAAATATTGATCGCCGCAAATTTGGCTCCGGAAAGCTCCAGAAGTCCGTCAGAAAAAGCCTGGTAACTGAAGTCCCCTGACGGATTCTGCAAATAGTGCTGGGCCAGGTCGGCCAGTTTCGTCAGGGCCAGGTTTTCGCTTTTCTGTAAGGTTACCTCACGAAACGATACGGCAAAGTAACCCGGAGCATCGGAAAAAGCGCTCACATCGTACCAACGATCTGCAGGTTCAAAGTACTGATCAAAACGAGCGCTTTCGCCTTCCAGTGCAACCTGCCCGTAAACCCCAATCCAGTCAAACGCGGATTCACCGATCTGCGGATGCACTTCGGTAACCTTTTTGCCGATTATCTGCTCCCTTTTCAGGCCGGTCATCGCTACAAAAGCATCATTGATCTCCAGAAACAGGTAGTCAACCGGTGTGCCCTGTTGATCGTAGATAACCTGGTGATAGGCAAAGGCATCGGGCATATTTTCAAATAAATGGCGGTACCTGTCTGATTTGTCGATCATAAAAATTAACTCCCGGAAAATATATTTGCATATATTCAAAATGCTTGTTGCTTTACAACTCTTTTAAAAATATATCAGAAGGGTTACGGTTGTTATCTACTTAAGGCAAGAAGGCAAATTAATATTTAACCCCGGCTGCTACTTTTACCCGGGCAGGGTAAAATATAATGTAGCTCCTTTGCCCACTTCACTTTCCGCCCAGACATTACCGCCGTGGCGGTTGATAACCCGCTGCACCGTGGCCAGACCAACACCGGTGCCCGGAAATTCTTCTGTTCCGTGCAGGCGTTGGAAGGCACCGAAAAGCTTGTCGGCGTAAGTCATGTCGAAACCGGCGCCGTTGTCGCGGACAAAAAAGACTTTGTCTCCTTCTGTTTTTGTCCAGCCTACTTCAATCTGTGCTTCTTTTTCGCTGGCGCTGAACTTCCAGGCGTTTCCGAGCAGGTTTTCCAGAACCACTTGTAGCAGATGCTTATCGCCGCTGGCGGATAGCTCCGGGTCAATCTTTACGGTAACATTACGTTTCGGATCTGTTTCACGCAAGTCGGCAATGATGGCAGTTGCTATTTTGCTCAGGTCGACCTGCTGCTTTTTTATCCCAGCACGGGTAACCCGGGAAAGTTTAAGTAGATCATCGATCAGTTCACTCATGTAAAGGGCTGCTTTATGAATCCGGTCTAAGTAGTGGCGGCCCT
>SLHT01000072.1 GCA_007136055.1 Syntrophomonadaceae bacterium | reverse complement strand
ATTTGTGAGCCGACAGCCATCGGCAACTCGTAGCGGCAGGCTACTTCCGCTAATGCGGCATTAATCATCAGGGTGAGCTTAGTACCCCGGTAACAGCATTAATAAAAAGAAGGCGAACGGAAAGTTCGCCCCACCTAATTGGCTGCTAAATAAAACCTGTTTGAAATTCTTATCGGACAGGCAGTTATGGACAAAAGGTAGATCAGAGAAATTTGCCCGCTCAGGCGCATTAGATATACTGTAAATTATATGCTCATCTTTTCGATGCGCCCTGGCCATTTAACCCTGGCCACCTTCCTGATCAGGCTCTTCTTCCCCTTCCGATTCAACAGCATTTTTCCCATTAAATTCTTCCCTGTCAAAAAGATCGCCAAATACATCGCCGAGCGTAACATTACCGTTTTCGGCATCATCAATTTCGGAGTTATTTTGGGCAACCATCACTCCACCGGCATCTTTAAGACTGAGACTGATTCGCTTTGCTTTAGGTTTTACCTCCAGCACTTTAACCTCAACTTCTTCTCCTTCACTTAAAACTTCAGAAGGATGCTTTACATGATAATCCGCCAATTGAGATATATGAGCCAGACCTTCCACTCCAGGCTGTATCTCAATAAAGGCACCGAAGTTCACCAGTCGGGTTACTTTTCCTGGAATAAGTTGATCAATTTCCAGGTCTGCGACTGCCTTGGTCCAGGGATCGGGCTGGGTTTTCCTGATACTGAGGCTAATTCGTTCTTTTTCGGGAATTACCTCCAGTATTTTAACTTCTATTTCATCGCCAACCTTAAGAACTTCTTTGGGGTGTTTTACTCTCTCCCAGGCAAGCTCGGATATATGGACCAGGCCGTCAATTCCTCCGACATCGACAAAAGCACCGAAGTCAGTCAGGCGTTTGACTGTACCGGTAATATTCGATCCAACTTCAAGCGCATTGAGTGTCTCTTCTTTCTTTTTAAATGATTCCTCTTCCACTACTTTTCTACGGGTTAAGATAAGTTTGCCTTTGTCACGATCATATTCCAGTATTTTAAAACGGACTTCCTGGTCCTTAAATTCGTTAAAATCAGGTATATACCTGATATCAACCAGAGAGCCCGGCATAAATCCTTCAACACCTGAACCCAGATCAACAACTATGCCGGCAGAGACAACCTGCTTTACTTTGCCTTCAAGTATAGTTTCATTTTCGAGGGCTTCTTCAAGTTCCTTCAGCCGCTTATCCCTGGCCAGTCTTCTGTGGGAAACGACAACTTTCCCTTCCTGCTCGTCAATATCGAAAACTGTGACTTCCAGATCATCCTCAGGTGTAAACAAATCAGCCAGTACCTGGCCCTTTTCAAGGTGCACTTCATTAACAGGCAAAATAGCCTCTGTTTTGGAGCCAATGTCAACATATACCTCTTCGTCGGTAACTCTGGCTACCTTGCCGGTAACCTGCTCCCCAACCTGGGCGACCTTAACCTCGCCTGTAAAATCAAATTGCTCTTCTTGCTCCGTTTCTTCTTCCTGTGCCGCTTCTACCTGTTCTGCTTCCTCCCGGGTTTCTTCTTCCTGTGCCGCTTCTACCTGTTCTGCTTCCTCCCGGGTTTCTTCTTCCTGTGCCGCTTCTACCTGTTCTGCTTCTTCTTGTCCTGTGTTTATTTGTTCTGTTTCCTCAACCGGTGTTTCATCTTTCTTTGTGTCCTCGTTCTTTACTTCCCTGATCTCGTTCTCCATTCTCTCCACGACCTCCTTTATCGTCCATGGGGGAGTTGAAGCGCCGGCAGTTACACCGACATGACGATACTGCCTTAAAAATGAAAACGCTAACTCCTCCGCATTCGTTACACGACAGGTTGGTTTTATCTGCCGGCAACTATCATAAAGGGCCTTTGTGTTAGCGCTGGACTCACTTCCAACCACTATTAGCGCTTCAACCCTTTTTGCCAATTCAAGTGCTTCCTTTTGTCTGAGTTCCGTTTCAGGGCAAAGTGTATCATAGATTTGCCCTGCCGGATCCTTTTTTTTATACTCTTCTTTGATCTGCCTGTAAAGTTTCGGACTGCATGTTGTCTGGGCAATCAGGACAGAAGGCGTAATAATTTTCAGCTCTTGAAACTCTTCAAGTGAGGATACAACAACAGCCCCCTCACCGGCCCAACCGAGGATCCCTTCTACCTCGGGATGGACCTTATCTCCATAGATAATTACTTTAAGCCCTTTTTCGGCAGAATGCGCGGCAATTTCCTGCACTTTCTGTACCCTGTGACAGGTCAAATCAATAATTCTGAGGCCCTTTATTTTGCGCAATCTACTCATTACTTCAGGAGTGACGCCGTGCGTGCGAATAGCTGCATATGAACCTTTAACTTCTTCTGGATTATTAACCGCTGTAATTAGTTCTTTTTGCAGGTATCCGACGACCTCTTCATTATGAACAATCGGGCCGAGCGTCGAGCCTTCACCATGCTGCCCTGCCTCTTCCAGCAAGCAGTTAACAGCTTTTTTTACGCCTGAACAAAAGCCTGCTGTTTTAGCCACTTCAGTCTGCAAAGTACCACTCCATTTTTATACCTAGCCCTTTATTCTATTATCAGGGCGCAACCGTCCGATACTCTCCATTATAATAGCGCTCATCTCTTCAAGCTGCGCTTTTTTTCCCTCTTTTCTCTCATATACAAGTGGCGGCAGAACAAATGGCCGCCCAATATAGATATGAACCGGTTTAAAAAAGCGGTACGGCCCTGCTATGGCTACCGGCACTATGGGCACCCCGCTGCGTACAGCAATCAATGCCGCCCCGTTATATGCTTTCTGCAGTTTGCCGCTTATACTTCTTGAACCTTCCGGAAAAAGACCGAGGACCTCTCCTTCTTCCAGGAGCTGATATGCTTTTTTTATTGCCGCATAATCTGCGTTTTCCCTCTTAACGGGAAAGGCCCCTACATTATTTAATAAGAACGAAACAATAAAATTACTAAATATCTCATTTTTTGCCATAAAGTGAATCCGGTAAGCTGCACGCAGAGATGTGCCGATTGTCAGTGGATCCATCCAGTTTATGTGGTTGGAGCAAATAATGAAGGGTTTCCTGCGGGGGACATTTTCGATGCCGTATACTTTAACACGATAGAGTATTCTTAAATAAATCCAGGCAATAAAGCGTCCCAAGTAGTATGTCAACCTGTTCACCCGACTTCCTTTTAACGCATCCCTTCATTGATTACTTCTATTATATTATCAACAACCTCAATAAAAGTCATACCGGTAGTATCAACAATAATCGCATCTTCAACAACCGTTAGCGGAGAATCTTCTCTCTGTGAATCTATTCTATCACGTTTTTTTATTTCTGCAGTAACTTCCCGCAAAGAAAGATGAATCCCTTTTTCCAGCTGTTCTTTACATCTTCGTTTTGCCCTTTCTTCTATGGAAGCATCAAGATAGAATTTGTAATCGGCATCGGGCATAACACGTGAAGCAATATCTCTGCCCTCCATTATAATTCCTCCAGATTCACCGGCAATAGACTGCTGCACAGCAACCAGATGCCGGCGGACAGAAGATATACAGGAAACGGGAGAAACCAGTTCATTTACAGGAGGTTTACGGATTTCTTCAGTTACATCTTCTCCGTCCAAATAAACCTTACTGTCTTCTCCGAAGCGGATCTGCGTTGATCCGAGTAATTTATCCAGGGCTTCAAGATCATCCAGGCCAACTTTTTGTTGGATCACTTTTAAAGTAATTGCCCTGTACATAGCACCTGTGTCGAGATAAGGCACCTTCAGGCGGCGCGAAACTTCCCGCGATACCGTGCTTTTACCCGAACCTGCCGGGCCGTCTATAGCAATCTTTGCATGACTGTTATCTTTTATCATAAAACATCCTGGCTGGTAATATAATCCTATTTGAAATCCTATTAATGCCGCTGAAAACAAAGCTATTGATATGGAAGGCTTAATAACCTCTTAATTTAACAACATCTTTCAGGTAAACATGTTTTACCTGGTCCTGCTCAAGAGAAGTATTAACCATTATTAAAACCCTTATGCATCGCTGCAGGGCCCCGGAAACATTTATTTCAACATGACAAAAAAGAGGAGCTTTTGTCCATCCTATATCACGTGCTGTCCGGGCCGGAAACAAACTGTTCAAGTCGGGTGTGGCCGAAAATAAAACTGAGACAATATCTTCTGTTTAAATTTGATTGCTCTTAACCATTTCTGTGAGCAGTTCATTAGTCGTTTTTAAATAGCGTCAGCATTATTTTCACTTGCAGTTATAGCGCCCCTGATCCCGCGAACAGCCGTTGTTATGATCATTGTTTAAATTACTCCTGCTAGCATTAAAATATGT
This sequence comes from Syntrophomonadaceae bacterium, assembly GCA_007136055.1. Classification (GTDB taxonomy): domain Bacteria; phylum Bacillota; class Dethiobacteria; order DTU022; family DTU022; genus T3SED10-7. Next base: position 824 of record SLHT01000072.1, on the reverse strand, counting down.
TAGAACATCCCTATTTTCTCATTAATACCTGTATTTTGCAAGCAGATTAAATTTGCAGACCTACTTGATGGTAAAGGTTTTTTATTTCCTGTTGATCAAGGTGTCGGTAGTCCCCTTTCTTAAGTCGGCCGGCTTTTAAGCCGGCAAAACTTTCCCGGCGCAGCGCCCTGACAGGATGCCCGACTGCTGCACACATATTTTTAACCTGCCGTTTTCTGCCTTCCACAAGAGTGATCTCTAAAAGCGCAGTATTATTTTCCGATTCTGTTTTCAGAAGTTTAATGCTTGCCGGCACAGTTTTCTTACCTTCTATGACCAGTCCGCGGCGCATCAAATCCAGGGATTTTTTCTGAGGCAAACCTTCTATCCATGCTTTGTAAACCTTTTCCACTTCAAAGCGCGGGTGCATCAGGCGGTGGGCCAATTTACCATCATTTGTGAGCAGCAGCACGCCGCTGGTGTCGGCATCCAGGCGGCCCACGGGATAGATCCGGGCCCCTGTATCTCTGACCAGATCGGCAACTGTCGGCCGATCATGCGTGTCATGGACTGTAGAAATATAACCCTGCGGTTTATTGAGAAGAAGATATACTTTTTTCTCCGGTCCTTCAATAATTTTGCCGTCAACAGCTATCATGTCGTTTTCGCCGACTTTTAACTGGGGTTTGTCTGCAATGCTTCCGTTAACCGTAACCCGGCCCTCACTGATCAATATTTCGGCCCGGCGGCGGGATGCAATCCCGGCCCTGGCCAGATACTTTGCCAGGCGCATAGAGAAATACCTCTTTTATCAGAATTCTTTTTGCTGATCCGGTTCTTCAGTT
>SLHT01000063.1 GCA_007136055.1 Syntrophomonadaceae bacterium | reverse complement strand
GTATGTTTTTCTGAAATAAAGAGAAACAATTGTATAAGTCCCCGGTTATCGTTTAAAAAACTTACAATTATTGTATTGATGAAGAGTGCGCCTGTAATAAAATGCCATTTGAACGCCGGTTTACTGCAGGGATATGGGCTTATGTATTTGAATAGCTGGAATTTTTAAAAAAACACACCGATTTGCTTGCATATGAAAATTAGTTGTGTTAGGATAATATGGGTGCTGCGTTATGACTGTCTATGATTGGCTCGAACGTTTCATGGCTCACCTTTATGTGGGGAAAAACGCTTCACCGTTAACTATGCAGGCTTATCGGAATGATATTTTGCAGTTCTTGGATCTTGAGGGCGACAACGTGGCTGAGTTACAGGCCACGGACCACCAAACACTGCGCCGATTTCTTGCCATGTTAAAGGATAAAGGATACACCAGAAGGTCGATAGCGCGCAAATTATCTGCGACGCGTTCTTTTTTGTTTTTTTTGCAAAAAGAGAACTTTCTCAACGGGGCAAAATGGTCGACTGTTGCCCGGCCGAAGCAGGAAAAAAAGCTGCCCAGGTTTTTATATTACCATGAAGTTGCTGCTTTACTGGAAGCACCCGACAGCGGCACGGCCCTTGGCCTGCGCGACCGGGCTATGTTGGAACTGCTCTATTCATCGGGTTTACGAATCAGTGAACTGGTCCAGTTGGATATCCACTCTTTGCAGCTGGAAGATCGTCTTGTTAAAGTATACGGCAAAGGAAGAAAAGAAAGAATTATTCCCATGGGCACCGTTGCTGCAGGTCTGATTGATGAATACATAAAAAAAGCCCGCCCAAAACTGGAAGCTCTTGAAAAAGAAGGGCGGACTTACAGGGAATTATTTCTGAACAAGTGGGGCAAGCCGATTAGCGATCGCGGGATGCGCTATAATTTTAAGAAGTATATCAGGAAGGTTTCATATAAAGTGGGTATCACACCGCATTCACTGCGGCATTCCTTTGCCACCCACATGTTGGATGCAGGTGCTGATTTGAGGGTAGTACAGGAATTGTTGGGACATGTCAGCATATCTACCACCCAGATTTATACGCACATAACCAGGGAAAGGCTTGGAGAAGTATACAGGGCTGCTTTTCCACGAAAATAATTAAAAAAGGCGGTTAGCAAATGTTTCAGGCTACAACAATACTGGCAGTTAAAATTGGTGATAAAGTAGCCGTGGCCGGTGACGGACAGGTAACTTTCGGAAACAATACAATTATTAAAAACAGCGCTAAAAAAGTACGCAGGCTCTATGAAGGAAAAGTTATTGTCGGTTTTGCGGGCGCTGCTGCAGACTCACTGACCCTTTGCGAAAAATTTGAAGGAAAGCTGGAAAGCTACCAGGGAAACCTCCTCCGGGCAGCTGTTGAATTGGCCAAGGAATGGCGCACTGATCGTGTTTTAAGGCGGCTTGAGGCCTTGCTTGTGGCTGCGAGCAGCGATAGCCTATTGATGATTTCCGGAACCGGGGAAATTATCGAGCCAGATGACGGAATTGCCGCAGTCGGTTCAGGGGCGCCGTATGCGCTTTCTGCCGCAAGGGCCCTGTTACGTAATGCCGATTTGCCCGCGGGGAAAATAGCTGCTGAAGCACTTAAAATCGCATCGGAAATATGTATTTATACAAATGATGCAATTATTATCGAAGAATTGTAGAAAGGTTGTTTTTAGATGTCAACTGAAGAACTTACCCCTCGTGAGATAGTCAGCGAGTTAAACCGTTTTATTATCGGCCAGGAAGAAGCTAAACGCTGCGTTGCTGTGGCCCTCAGAAACAGGTACCGCCGCAAGATGCTTTCAGAAGATTTACAGGAAGAGATTATTCCTAAAAATATTGTGATGATTGGAGCGACAGGAGTCGGAAAAACTGAAATAGCAAGGCGTCTTGCTCGCCTGGTTAATGCTCCTTTTGTTAAAGTTGAAGCTACTAAATTTACAGAAGTGGGCTATGTCGGCCGTGATGTTGAATCAATGATCCGCGATCTTGTTGAAACGTCAGTTAGAATTGTCCAGAATGAGCGCATGCTGGTAGTTAAGGATAAGGCCATAAAAAATGCCAACGAGCGGATCGTGGAAGCTATTGCTCCTCTGCCGCAAAAGAAAAGGCGTTCAACAAACCCCCTGGGCTTTCTTTTCCAGGCTGCTCCCACTCAGGAAGAGAGTAGCGTTGCAGAAGATACAACCTTTACAGAAAGAATGCAACAGGCCAAGGAAGAACAGAAAAAAGTTAAAGAGCGCCTGCAAGAAGGTGAACTTGAGAAGCAGATGGTAGAAATAGAGGTTGAAGAGCGCAAGCCACAGTTGATGGATATGTTCTCCGGTCAGGGCATGGAGGAGATGGGCATTAATTTACAGGATGTCCTCGGCAATATTGTCCCCTCTAAAAAGAAGAAAAGACGGGTCAGCGTGGCGGAAGCAAGAAAAATACTGGAGCAGGAAGAAGCACAACGTTTAATTGACATGGATGCGGTAACCGGTGATGCTTTGAAAAGAGCAGAGCAATTGGGAATTATATTTCTAGATGAAATTGACAAAATTGCCGGTAAAGATTATCATGGATCTGGTCCCGATATATCCAGAGAAGGGGTTCAACGTGATATATTGCCGATTGTAGAAGGATCAACTGTGGTCACTAAATACGGTCCTGTAAAAACAGATCACATTCTTTTCATTGCCGCAGGGGCTTTTCATACAACTAAGCCTTCTGATTTAATACCAGAACTTCAGGGCAGGTTTCCAATCAGGGTTGAACTGGACAGTCTGACCGAAGAAGATTTCAAACGTATACTTACTGAGCCAAACAATGCTCTAATCAAACAATACACCGCATTGTTGGAAACGGAAGGGGTGAAATTAACATTTACACCTGAGTCGATTGAAGAAATCGCTCAAACAGCTTGCTACCTGAACCAGGAGATGGAGAATATCGGAGCGCGTCGTTTACATACCATTATGGAAAAAGTGCTTGAAGAACTTTCATATGATCTGCCGAATGAAGAAGTTCCCAAAGAGATAACAGTAGATCGGGATTACGTCCAAAGCAAGCTGTATAAAGTGGTTAAAGATAAAGATTTAAGTAAATATATTTTATAAATTTAAAGTGACGAAAGGTGGGTGAAAGACGTGATTTCTTCTCCCTTGCTTGAGAAGACTCGTCGTATTAACAAGATTCTACAGAAAAGTGCAGGCAAACATGTTGACTTTAAGGAAGTAGCTGAAGTCCTTAAAAATGTTATTCATGCCAATGTGTATATTGCCGATCGGCAGGGTGTGATCCTTGGTTGGTCACTGGTCGATGAGTTTGAATGTGAATTAATGGTTAACAATGTTCTTGAAGACGGTTTTTTCCCTGAAGACTACAATGAATTTCTGCTAAGAGAAGATGAATCCAGGGTTAATTTGCGTCAGAAAACGAACGATTGTGTTTTCCTGGAGAACGAAAGATGCCTCTTTGCAAATAAGATCACCACAGTTATACCGATTCTTGGCGGTGGCGAGCAAATTGGCACCCTGCTTCTTGCTCGATTCAATGAGTTATTTGACGCCGAAGATCTAATTCTCGCCGAAACAGGCGCTACCGTCGTCGGGATGGAAATCCTCAGGGCAAAAGCTGATATTATTGAGGAAGATGCCCGGAACAAGGCTGTAGTTCAGCTGGCTGTGGCTACCCTCTCATACTCGGAACTTGAAGCAGTCGAGCATATTTTTGAAGAGCTCGGTGGAAGTGAAGGGCTTTTAGTTGCCAGCAAAATTGCTGACCAGTTAGGCATAACCCGCTCGGTTATTGTCAATGCCCTTCGTAAATTTGAAAGTGCCGGGGTTATCGAGTCTCGTTCGTTAGGCATGAAGGGAACCTATATAAAGGTTCTAAATCCGTTTTTGCTTGATTACCTGGCCAAGAAATCAAAGTCTTTTTAGAGGCTGTAATTACCTAATTACCGTTAGATAAGGGGTGGGCTTCGTTTTATAGGCCTGCCTCTATTTATATTAAGCGAAGGTTTTTGCTGCCATAAAAAAGGATTTTATCTGCTTCGCGAGAAATAATATCTCTTATTCATGTGTCATTATAATTTATAATCAGGAGGTAAGATATGACCCAGAAAGATTTGACCGAAAACGGTGAAAAGAAACCGGTAATTATTAGCACTCCCGACGATTCCATTACTAGAGAGCCTCTTCTCGACAGCATGAGTCGTGTCGCTGAAGGCTCAAACACCATCACATTTGTCGGCTCTGCTTCAGGAAATAGTGACAAGAAGGCCTCCACCCTTACCTGGGGACAGCTGCACAGTGAGGCTAAAGCGATGGCTGCTATCCTCCAGGCTCAAGGTGTGAAACCCGGAGACCATATCGCTTTGCTTGGACCGACCACCCGCAATATTGTAACTGCCAGCCAGGCTGTGTGGCTTGCCGGGGGCAGTATCAGCATGCTACCGATCCCGATGCGCTTTAGTTCAGTTGAAGAGTTTGCTAATCAAACCCGTACTCTAATGCAGCATGGCGATATCAAACTTCTTTTGCTGGACCCTGATCTGGCTGCTTTTCATGAAATCAAACCCGGAGATCCGCCTGTAATCCTTCTTGATGAACTGGAACCGAAAAATGATCGTCCAACTGCAGAAGATTACCTGGAGGTACCTTATGATCCTGAAAGACTTGCTATTCTGCAGTTTACATCCGGATCGACTTCCAGCCCGAAGGGAGTAATGCTGCCTCACCGCAACCTGGAAGCAAATATTTTCGGAATGATCGAAGCAGCAGGGGTGGTGCCTGAAGATATATTTGTATCCTGGCTACCCCTTTATCATGATATGGGGCTGGTCGGATTGCTGATAATTCCTATGGTTAGCGGGTGCAATCTTGTTTTAGCTTCACCACAGGACTTTCTTTCCCGGCCGGCTGATTGGCTGAGTTGGATGCATGATTTCAAAGGGACTGTTACCTCGGGACCCAACTTTTCATGGGTCCTGGCTGCCCGGGCTTTTAATCGCATGACAAACAAAGGGGAAAGTTTGGATCTATCACGGGTGCGCCTGGCCCTTAACGGTGCAGAACCGGTAGACCCCAATGTTGTGGAAACTTTAATTGAGGCAGCCAGGCCGCATGGTTTTAGGGGCGAAGCAGTGTTTTGCGCATTTGGTATGG
>SLHT01000282.1 GCA_007136055.1 Syntrophomonadaceae bacterium | reverse complement strand
TATCCAAGCAAAATTAGGGGATAATTCTACCCAACCAACCAGTGAGCACCCGCTGAGGACCATTAGTGGAATGAAAAGACGGAATCCAGTTGTTGCACTTAAACTAATTCCAATCAATATGCTCAGTAAAAGTTCCATAGACTCTCCTCAACTGACCTGCCCCGATATAATGGACTTTTTAATAATCATAAACAGGTCTATAACAAAAAGCAAGCTATCCATTTAAAAACGATGGTAGCGGTAAAAATCACAAACAATCATGTCACTGATACGGTCTTATGTTAGATTAATCGGCTATATTGCTGACTTTTAGGCATACCACCCCACCCTTCAAAGAAAAGGGCAATATTTATTTTTCAAGCAGTCTGAACCAGGCTGCGCAATAAATTCGGCCTTTTTTCTTTAACCTTGTCTATGGCCATGGCCAGCATCACAGAAATGGCAAAAGAGCAGCGAAACCGCATTTTTTTAGGCCCCGGATAAAATGCTGCTCTAAACCAAAGGAAACATCAAGCCTGCTGTTAACTCTTTCTACCGCTGCACGCTTCTTGTATTAGTCTTCAAAACGATAACTTGAACGGGACAGGGGTAAAAAGTAACGCCTGTTTTCATCAATCGAAACCCGGATGCTGCTTTTAACCGGGTACTATTACCGAAATATTTGCCCAGGCGTAATGCCGTATCAGCAGTTATGCGCCTACGTTTTTTTAATATTTCAGTTATCCTGGTTATTGGCAGCCTGGTTTCCCTGGCCAGATTATAAGCTCTTGTATTTAAGGCCTTAAAAATTCTTCATTGAGAATTTCGCCTGCTCTTGAAGGAAGAAAGCTTCTAACTCATGGAGGATGGTCTTAAAGTTATTTCGTCCCAGCCCTACTCTGAAATAATTACCTTCATAATCAAAAATTTCACCCGGTACAATCATGATGCTCTTTTCTTCCACAATCTTTTTACATAATTCAACTACATCAATTTCGGGGTTAAGTCTAATAAAGGCTGTTGAACCGCCCCCGGGCTCAAGCCAGGTAAACAGCCTGCCATAATTGGTAAAAAACTCTCTTGCCGCCTCCAGGTTGTCGCGGATTCTTTCTTTGTTGGCTTCGAGGATGGCTTCTTTTTGCCTCAGGGCCATAATGGCAAGAATTTCAGCTGGTGCGCTTCCGCATATTGTTGTGTAGTCCTTTAAAGACGATAGTCTATCTAGCAGTTCATCTTCCTGCGTAGCAATCCACCCCACTCTTAAACCAGGAAGACTAAAGGTCTTAGATAAACCAAACAGTGATATTGCTTTTTCGTAACAATCGGCTGCGGGAGGCAATCTCATATCTTTACCGTGCTCGAGCAGCCAGTACATTTCATCAGAAAATATATAGATGTTATGCTTGCGGGCTATGCCGATAATTTTATTAAATTTTTCCAGGGCAGGCAAATATCCAGTCGGGTTGTGGGGGAAATTAATTATAAGCATTTTTGTTTCAGGGGTAATGCTTTCTTCCAGCAGGTCTATATCCAGGTGCCAGTGGCCATCTTTTTCTTCCATACGCCAGTGTGTTATAGAGCAGCCTATTGAGGCGGGAATTTCTTTGAGGGATTGATAAACCGGATCTATGATTACAACATGATCATTTTCTTCCAAAAGGGCATGCATGGTGATGAAAATAGCTTCTTCCGGAACAGCGGTGATCACATTGTCCGCTTCAATGTTATTATAAAACCTGGCAATTTCTTCCCGCAAAACAGGGTGACCCATCGATTCCGTGTAGCCGAGCTTAAGGTTATGCCACATTCTCAGGCTGTCTTCGTCAGCATTGTCTATAAGCTCTTGCATCGTTAAGCTCTCGCAGTCGGACGGACTTAAAAGATACTTTGTAGAAAACTCGTAGATAGCAAAATATCTTTCCAGCTTAAACTTATTGATTTTCACTTGTTTTCAAATCCTCCTAATAGCAGCATACAGAAGGACGTTTCTCATGTGCTATTTTCGTTTTGCACAGAGGAACCGTCACTCTGTGTAGAGGAACCGTCCCTCTGTGTACCCCAAAGCAGCTCAACTTTGCAGGAAATGTGGTTTGCCATTAACTGAAAATGCTTATCCAGAGTTAGTAATGTGGCTCCGGTAGAAATTGCATTTTGATAGATTATGAGATCGGAAATACCAACTTTATTGATACCGTTTCGCAGATTAATTAGCTGATAATCTCTAATTTGTTCCCAGTTAATTTCTAAAGGCAGTTTATTCACAGTGTTAAGCACATCTGCCAGATCATTTTCTTTTTTTAGCCTGATTAGCGGCAGCAATTCTGAGAGAATCAATTCATTTGTGCAAATCGTATTAGCATCAATACCTTCGTCAAGCCTTCTCGTATATTCATCGCCCCGAAAATAAGCAATCCAAGCTGAAGCATCTACCAGGATGTTATTCATCTTTCTCTGACCAGATCCAGGTCTATATCCAGGGACAATTTTCCATAATAGTTTTTCAGCTTTTTTACTTTTTCTTTAACAATAATATTTTCCAGGGCAATTTTTATTAGCTCCGTCTTAGTTTTGCACTTTGTAACTTCCATCGCTTCATTAACTAGATCTTCGGGCAAATCTAGTGTCGTGCGCATACGATCTCCCCCATTTATGCATATACTAACACTTAATTCATGCATAATCAACACTGCTTAGCAATATACCTATCTCCACCCAGCGACAGTTATGACCTACCTTTTCGGAAGCACAGTCTGACGGTTCTTCTGTGCTGTGTTGCAGAATGATGTGTCAACTAACAAGCATGATCCAAGTTTCAATTTGACACCAATATTTCCGCCTGTTATTGTGGGGTAAAGGGCTCGTAGCTAAAGCCAAATACCCTTCTATAGAATTCCGGATCAGACCTGCAATAACCAACAATAACAGGCGACTTAATAACTACCACCGGCCTTTAAACACCGGCCCAACCCGGAACCTTTCACCATTATAATCGCACCTTTCGCTTAATCCCCACAGAGGTGAGACAATGCTTAGAAAAACAAGCCTGACCAAGGCCTTTGCCTGTCTGGCAGCATGCGCTTTTTTATTATTATTACCCGGCTGTGCTGAGGAAGAATAAAAAGTTAAAGTAGAAGTCCAACCGGAAGGGGCCGTCGAAACAACCGGCAGCGGCACCTATCGGAAAGGTGAAAATGTAACAGTTGAAACCGAGGCAAATGAAGGGTACACCTTTACCGGCTGGAAGGAGAATGGGGTTCTGATCAAAACAGATTATACCTATGGATTCCAGCTTGAAGGAGACAGGAACCTTCTTGCCAGCTTTAAAAAAGAACCCACCCTGGAAATAAAAACCGAAACAATTGGCGATTACCGGGCAAACAAGATAGTGGTAGACGAACTTTACCTTCGAAATGAAGGAGAAATAATCGAGCTGTCTGAAGAAAGCAAGCACTACTATTTGGAGTTTTTCCTGATAGGCTTTTTCAAACTCGGCATGCTCCGGAAGCACTGTCCTCAGTCTTTCATCATATGCCTTTCTGTTCTTTTTAAAATGGAGATGCTCCTTATAGGCTTCCTCATCGTTGGTTACCCTGATATTTTCTTTTTGCAGGTCAAACTCATAAAGATGGTAATCTTCATAGGGGTCGCCGCTTTAAAAATTTGCAACCTTCTGAATCACATCATGAAGCCGGTTAAAAGTGTCACCCGCAGGCATGATAACTTTACGCCAGATAAGTGGCCCTGAATCAATAAGTTCAATTTTTATAACATATGCTTTCATAATTTCTTCTCCTTGTTTTAGTTGCCAACACCTGCAATCGTTAATGTCAAGTGAATAAATCAGGTCGAGTCATTTTTTTATAGGCGCCTTCAATTAATTTCATCCAACCCGGTTTTCTAGTTCGGCTTATTAAACTCACAACATGAATCATAAAACATCTCAAACTTACCGCTTCATTCGCGGTAATTACCATTATCCTTGTTATTTTGCAAATAAACATATAGTTAGATCCGCCGCCTGAATGTCTCGCAAATGTTTTCGCGGCTACCAATCATTTCAATAATAATTAAAGACTTATCGAAATCATATGCGTATTCCAATCCAAACCGAACAGTGATTCCGCTCTAAACCGAACAGCAATTCCGGAAATAGCCGAACACTAATTCCGCTGAATACCGAACAATCATACGAATACACTATCCGGTAGCTCACTCCTGCAAATCTACATGAATAACTATAATATCCTTCAAGGCAGAACGCCGATATTCAATTGAGATCATATTAGCTTATTCCAATTCTTTTATTATTTCTTCGTGTGTTAAAGTGTCTTCTTTTTTCTGCTTTCAAGCTCTTCCATAATTGCTTTTGATAAATTCTACTTTTTCTCTGGAAGCATTCCTTCTATTTGATCTTTTGAATAGCCTTCATGTTCCAGTTCCCGGACAATCAAATCTTCAAATTCTTCTTCAAGTGAAACAGGCTTCAGCAAAGCCCTGTTACCTTTAACTTCAAGATAAATATAATGTCAGCGCTAGGGACGGTTCTCTGTTTGAGACAAACCCTCACGCTAAAGACAGTTCTTTTTGCTCCTTAAAACTGGTCCAAAACTCGCAAACCAGTAATATGATCAGCCATTATGTCAAAATCACGATCATCATGCAGTAAAACTAGTTTATGCTCCAGCGCTGTCAATACTATTAACAGGTCAATTGTATTGCGCGGGGAGGCTTAAAACTCTTCTTCGGCAATCTCGGCCAGGGCCTTTAAATCAATACCCTTTCGCAGCAGGGCTCGCCGGCGCAGTTCGAAATAAATAATGCCCAGAACCAGCCAGGCCAGGAAAAGATAGCTTAGAAAGCTGCCCACGGGCATGGACCATAGATCAATAAGCAGGATGGCCATAACAAGAAGGGCAAAAACTGCCCCAACCAAAACCGCTGCTTTAAGCCAATGCCTCTTTAATTTAAAATGGGCAGCCCGGTAGGCTTTGGGAGCCCGCTGCGGCAGACGCAGGGCAGCACCGAGGACGGGCATAAAAACAATAATGCCCCCTATTGAACCAAGGGCGGCAAATGCTTCAAGATAACTTTCACCGAAGAGAAGGACAGATGAAGTGGAGACAATGTAAATAAATAATAAAAAGCGATGAGGAGTTCTAAACCGCTCATTTATGCGGGCCAGGGAAGAGGGAAATATACCGTCAG
>SLHT01000157.1 GCA_007136055.1 Syntrophomonadaceae bacterium | reverse complement strand
TCGTAAGCAAGGTCCGCGCCGAGATAGTCTCCAGGGATGTCGATGTTATCGGCGAATTTTAAGGCTTAAACATATAGATTTACTTTTTTAAATTAGGGCGCCTTCTGCAAGCGGGCGCCCTATTGCTTTAGAAGGGGAATCTAACAGGAAGGGTGTTTATATGCTAGAAGAGCTGACACCACTGGTGGCAAACTTGGGCTTCCCGATCGTGGTCTCTTTGTATTTGCTTATCCGGGTGGAGAAGAAGTTAGATGAGCTAACCGCCTGCGTTAAAGAGGCGAATAAGAATATAGCGAAGATGCTGTAGGAGAATGAACCGGGCCAGCGCCAGGTAGGCTGACGCGAAAAAGGATTAATAGTCTTCCCGGGCCTGGCTCCGGCTATTATGGGCAGGTTTAAAAAACGCAATAAAAAAGTAAAAATTGCAGGTCTTTGTTGAAAATAGCGGGAACAATAGTGGAAGGGGCAAGGTAATAGCTGAACTCGGTAAGATCTGCAATGGAAGTGGCTTGTTGCATAAAACAGGCAAAAGGCCGTTAGCATAACAGAATAAAATTCTTTAGCCTCACCAAAAAAGGAGAATACATGAATGATTGTATAGTGGATAAGGTCCGTTGATAACAACGTAAAATTACTTGTGAGCAGATAAAGTGCTAGCTCCTTATTAGTTGATAGACTCGATAAAGGTTAGACGCTTCAACAATGTACTATTAACCCGAGACAGCCTGAGGCAAGTCAAGAAGAAAAACGTAAAGGAAAGGTATGATATGGAAAATAAAGGCCCAAAAAAACAGGGCATCAGGAAGAAAATAATCTGGATAGTTGCTGGTCTAAAATAAAGCTTTATCGTCCCAACAAGCAGTCTGCGAGGTATAGATAAACCTCATTCCACGCCTTTTCCTTATCAGCGCCCCAAGGTAAAGCATAAGCATGTTCTACCATTTCCTCGAGTTTTGTATCACCTGTAGCCGCCGCTTTGTTCTTGTTGGCAATAATGAAGTCAGGACTTTCCCCTGGTCCATGCCAACCATATTTCGTAGGTGCTCCCATCGCCATCCTAATCGGATCGACAAGTACATCGTTAACATATGCATAAGCACGTACCCCTTCCAACTCAGATTCCAATACATCAAATTCATCTTTTATTCTGCTTAGTTCTTTTTCTGTGTTTTCGAGATTACTTTTAAGTTCATCGAATTCTGCTTGTGAAACACCGTTGGTGCATGAGGTAAGCAAAAAGGCAGTTAATATGGCACAAACAAATACTAACAGCTTGGTTATCATATAAATATCCTCCTTTTTAAAGAATAAAATAAAAAATGAATACTAAAAAAGTAACTGGCTAATAACGTGTATCAACGGATGCCGAGACTGTTTTATTAATTACCCGAGTTCCACTTCAAATCGAAAATTACTTTTATGTGGAATTTTTATAAAAAATTAAGGTAACATTTTCGATGTATTACCATTTTCACCACCTGCTCTCTGTTTTTATGGACCCTTAAAAATTGCAGCCAGATATATATATTTCAAACAAACCCTATTTATATTCATTTGCCTTTATTTGAGTATTTAGATTCTCCATCTTCTCAATACAGAACAATGCCTGGTATTAAAGAAATTATATCGCTTCGAGGAGCTTCTTTTTTTCCGGTCATTCTTTAAGCCGGTTCTTTTTACGTTTAAGCATCCCGATCTGATCGGACAGCTTTTTGGTTTCAATACTTAACTCTAAAAGTTCATTATTAATCATATTATCACCAACCATTATTTACTCTGAATCAGTTTCTTTTCCCTGTGGCGCAGCTTCTGTATTTTTCTGCTCTGTTTTTATTTCCAATGATTTTTTCAAGGCACGAATATTTTTTAATGCTTCGCTTTTGTCTTCGCTTTTGTCTTTTTCTTTTATGAGTAAAGCCTCTTCTTCATTAAGTATTTTTAGTCGATATTGTCATACATAGAATAAGGTGCCAATCTTTAAATCAACTTTACCTGCAACGATTATATCTTCTTGTGTTTCTTTTGATTGTAGAACTCCAAAGAGTTAATTCTCTTCAGGTATTCTGGTTACTTTATCCAACTTGCCCCTGACATTCAGGCGGTAGTCGGGACTCTTTTCATGCTTTGGGTCACTGGTATTAAGAGTTATTGCCGGATAATCGGTAGAATCAAGCGGCCCCCAGTCGTATTTGTCAGTAATTTCGACCCATTCAACTAAATAGATAAAGCGGTAGCCATCCTCCACGTCAAGGTAGATCTCATCACCTTCTTCGAGCAAATCAAGATCAAGAAAATAACCCCAACGCCCGGCACGGTAACCGGCAAATGCAACATTGCCTTTTTCAGTGCTTGGCAGGTCGCTCATCTGAAAATGTGTCGGACCTTGGTCTAAAAGTTCTTCATCGTAAACATCACCATCGCCTACACAAATTAAGTCAACTTCGATAGCTGGAATAATCAGACGCATCGTCTGCCACTGTTCTATTTCGATAGTTTTTTCTATTGGCTCCAGAGCTTCTGGTTCAGGCTCATCAGTTTCTTCCTCAGGTTCTGGTTCAGGATCTAATAATTCATCTGGGTCAACTTGTTCCGTTACAAGATCATCATTTGAATCACAACCTGAAGGTATAATAAAAAAGAAGAGAAGAATAACCATGGCAAGAAAATATATTCTGTTACTATGCACATCATCACTTCCTTTACAATAATATGAGTTATCTAAATGCTTTTTTATCTTAAGCATATTTTACATGGCTCTTTATTTTTACACTGCCGTTTTATGTATTTCTAAATACCACGTCAAACCCAAAATTCCTTTTTTTCTGCATTTATTACGAGGAATCCAGGTAACTATTTCTATAGCGTACCATTTTCGTCACCAACATTTTGCTTTTTTAGCACCTTTCATCATTGCCGCCTGAATAATTGCATGCTTAAACAAGCCCCTTAAAACATTACCATAGGCTTCTTATGAACCTAAGATTACCTGCTTCAGGTTAAACATTTTTCATATACCGACCTATATGGATAATTGAACGATAGTTTTATAATTACATTTCGGGCAGTTTTAATAATTTTTACAGCCAGAAATACATATTTCAAACGGAAGGTTTTAATCTGTTGTCTGTATTCCACTAGGCTCAACGAATCAATCTTAAACAGCAAAAATAAATTGAAAGCAAGCATCATAAGCTGAAAAACAGCCTCATTGGCCCAAAATGATTTTAGTAGAAGATGCCCTACAGCCATATCGTAAGTAGGGGATATCTACATTATGCTATTATCCTGCATAATCCAAATGAAAAGTTTGCTGTTAGATTCCCATCTTATCGGATTACAGCACGTGATAAAAATGATCAAATAATAGGTACTGATGATCAGGTGTTATCAATTAACTACCCACAACAAGATTTTGTTTATGGGACTTTAGGCTTCAGTGTGGAACAGCAACCAGCAAAAGTTGAATTTCAGGCTTTAGAACTTAGAGATAGCAACATCGTCGCCGCGGAAGTGTTAGAACATCCGATATTTGTTCCACTTGAAATTGTTGGCGCGACCAAAAGAGATAAAAGCATTCTTGGTGAAGTCAGGAACCCAAATACCTATGATATTGATAAAGCAATCGTTACAGTAATTTTCAGAGATGATGATAATATCATTGTCGGGAGATTGACTTTTATAGACATATTTTCTGCGGGAGGCAAAACGCCTTTTGAAATAAGGGTTTATAAGGACGTGGCTACAGATAATTATGATGTTTACGCAAATATATGGTCATATTAACAAAAACGAATAGTAAGCCCTTTGATTTGAATAAGCGGCAAGCAAAGTAGATCAGTGTGAGCAAAAAAGCATATTTTAAAGCTGTTATCTACCCCCTAAAACTCTTAAGCACCTGCTCCAGCTGCTCATCAACAATATGCGTATAAATCATGGTGGTCGATATCGACACATGGCCAAGGGCTTTTTGCACCAGGCGGGTGTTTTTGGTGTCCCTTAAAAGGTCAGTGGCGAATGTGTGACGTTTATGGAGAGCTCTCCCTAAACGCCAGATAACGGCGACTACAACTTTATCGTTAAAAAGATGCAGGCTTAAGGTGAGAAGCCGGGTCGCAGTGCCGGCATGCTTTATTTATTTGCCAGGGAAGATCCGAAAACAGGTGCAAAAGGGGTTTTGAAGTGCTGATGGAAGGGGCGCAGCCTTTTATAATTGAGGGCAATAGTGGTAAAGTGGGTTGTCTTTTGCTGCACAGCCTGACCAGTTCGCCGCGGGAAATGAGGGAGCTTGGCGAACACCTTGCTGCCAGGGGTATAACTGTCAGCGCACCCTTGCTGGCCGGGCACGGGACCAGGCCAAGTGATCTAATTACCCAGGGCTGGCAGAACTGGCTTCAGTCGGCAAGAGAAGGTCTGGGAGCCCTACGCAACCGTTGTGATGGTTCTATATTCCTATGCGGACAGTCGGTAGGTGGATTGCTTTCGCTATACCTGGCCGGAGAAGAAGAGATTGCCGGCATTATTTCAATCGGCGCCGCCTTATACTTAAAAAACTTAAAAATCACACTCTTTCTGCCCCTGGCTAAACACACATTTATCAGCAATATTTATCGTTATGATCGTCCGATTGCCTATGATATAAACGATCCTGAGGGACGCGAAGCCATGGTGTGCTACGATCGAACCCCGGTCAAGTCTGTGGTCTCGCTTGTAGAACTTAAAGAGCAGGTCCGTGGCATGCTGCCAAGTGTTCAGGTGCCCCTGCTGGTCGCACATGGTGCCCTGGATACGATTGTGCCGCCCGGCAACATGGAGACCCTTGCCGCCGAGACAGGAACCGACAGGGTAGAAACGCTGCTATGCCCGCGCTCAAAGCATCTGGTAACAATGGACTATGATCGCCACGAGCTTTTTAACAGAATTCACTGCTTTATTGAAAAACAAAAGGCAAATTAGAGAACTATGCCTCATGCCAACAAGAAAGGTGCCGGCCGCAAAGCCGGCACCTTTTCACTTAACGGGGCCTGCTTAAGGGGTTCCGAAGCTAGTTGCCTTAGGCTTTTCTCGAGCCCCTGGGCCCAGCCCGAAAGCCTTTAAAAACAATTAGAGATGCGGTCAAAATTTAAGCGGGTTCCCTGGCTGCGCAAAAACCGCCTGCAGCAGGGCCCCGCTTAAAATTTGTCTTTTCCGGCTCCAGCCGCGGCCGCTTGGCCCCCACTA
>SLHT01000124.1 GCA_007136055.1 Syntrophomonadaceae bacterium | reverse complement strand
GTAAAAGCCGGTTCCCTATCGGCTTGTGATTGTTATCGATTAATAAGGGATTAGGGAAGACTTAGTCAGTTTGTGTGGTTGATTTCAATTGAAATAATCACACAGTCTGACGTCCCTTTGTTTCGTGACAAAAAGGAATAAATGGCTCTGTTGAAGAAGAAAACAGGGTTATATGCCCGAAATTACCGATCGCTAAAGTTAAATAATCACCCGTTTATATAACAAGCTTTTTAAAAGTGAAAGGAAGTGTTTTCATGGATAGAGCACCCCGGGAAAGAATTGATCGAAGAGCTCTAAAAGCCTGGTTTTTTAGCGGTCTCTTCTGGGGTTTAGCTGTAATGGTCATTCCTGCTGCCTACCTGATCCTGGTGCACACTATGCTGGAATGGCCCCCGGTTTTCGGATGGCTCGCAGTCGGTGCCACAGTAATTTTTACCCTTTTTGCAGCAGTGATTATCCCACGGTTAAAAATGTATTACTGGCGTTACGAAATACATGATCAGGAGATTGACATTCAACATGGAATTATTATCATCAGACGAACGTTAATACCTATGATTCGCATCCAACATGTAGATACAGAACACGGCCCTGTCATGCGGTTTTTCGGCCTTGCTACTTTACGTATTTCCACCGCCGCTACAGATCACAGGATACCAGCTTTATCACAGGAAAAGGCTGCTGAATTACGGGGTGAAATATCTGCCCTGGCCCGGGTGAGTGATGAAGATGTATGATATGAAAAGGCAGCATCCGGTGATGATCCCCCTTGGCGCAATCCGGGGCATGGTATACCTGCTGCTGCCACTGGCAATTGTCGTTTTTCAGAATGTTGGTGCAGATGATCTGCGCAGGTTTTTATTGATCATTGCTGCGGTAGCCTTAAGCTCCTTAGTATTTTCTTCCTGTTACCAGCTTCTAAATTGGTATTTCTATACTTATCGTTTTGAAGACGGTTACCTGCATGTTAAATCGGGCGTGATCATAAAAAAAGAACGCTCAATCAAACAGGAAAGAGTGCAGACTGTTAATATTCGCAGGGGGATTATTCACCAACTATTTGGCCTTGCATCCTTACAGGTAGAAACAGCAGGTGCAGGGGGAGAGTCTGAATTTAATCTTACTGCCGTAGCATACGATGAGGCAATGCAGATAAAGGAGAGTTTAGAAGATTCGGGAAAAGTCCCTACTCATCAGATAGAATTAGAAGCAAAAGTTAATGATTTAGCTGAAGAAGTATCCGGCGAACTACCCTTTAAAGAATATACCATTTCCATACCTGAACTTTTTATTGCCGGTGCTACTTCTGGGCGCTTTTTGCTACTTTTTTCAATCTTGGCGGCAATATTTTCGCAAGTTGTTCCTTTTATCCCTGAAACTTTCTGGGAAAACTTAATTGATCAGGTTACTTCAACAGCCCTGGTAACAGTAATTCTGGCAGCCCTGGTTATTTTGTTATTTTCATGGCTGGTTTCCACGGTTGCCTATGTAATTCAATATATTAACTTTACAGTCCGCCGCAAAGAGGAACGTTTGCAGGTAACATGGGGCCTAATCGAACAGAAACAGCTAAACTTAAAGCTGCACAGGTTACAGGCTTTAGTTGTTCAGGAGGGCCTCCTGCGTCAACCCTTTGGCCGGGCGACCCTGGTTGCCGAGGTTGCCGGTGGAGGTTCTAAAGAGCGAGATTATATTACGGTTCTTTTCCCCTTACTGCGAAAAGAAAAACTGCAAGGATTTCTCGACGCTATTCTGCCGGAATACAAACTGCCCGAATCTTACAGGCCGCTGCCCCGCCGGTCCTTGCGCCGCTATCTATTCAGGGTTCTGGCGCCAGTAGTGTTGATATCTATAGCCATGCTGTGGCTGCCTTACGGCTACGGTTGGCTGACATTTTTCTTGCTAATTCCAGCCTTTTTTTGGGGGTTGAGTCGCTACCGGGCCGGCGGAACCTTTATAGAAGAAAACCAACTGGCACTCAGGTTCCGCTTTATTAATCGCTATATGATAATGATGATGCGCAGTAATATCCAGGCCATACAGGTTAGTGCAAACCCTTTTCAGCGCAGGCAGGATTTAAAAACAATGAGGGCCTGGGTTCTTTCTTCACCGGAAGGCAAACAGTTCCAGGTTGTTGATGTGGAAACTGCAGAGGCAGAAATAATTTGGGGCTGGTTTTCCCGTTATTAGTAGAAAACGGCCAGGATAAGACCAACGCTTAACCTGATTGCCCCGCAGATATTTACCTGTTTAATCAGTGAATAGAGAGGAGTTTTAAAGTATTCATTGTGTAAATAGATACAGAAATGATCTGAGGAACTCCTGATGAGGCATATCTTGAGCTCAAACCTCAGCGGTTTTAGGTTATTTGATGACTGACCCAAAACCTAACACTGGACGGCTAACATAACGCTTAGGGCCGAAATCGTGCTATATTAATGCAACTGGAGGAATGTTAAATGCAAGAAAAAGCGATTGCGCCTGTACAGTCCGGAGAAAGAATAAATGAAATTGATATGATTCGGGGAGTAGCCCTATTTGGGATTTTAATGGTAAACATGGCTTTCTTCAAATCCCCATTTTTCGATTTAAGACTACCCTCGAATTATCCCGAAGGAATTGAAAAGACCAGCGCTTATTTTATTCAGCTGTTTTTTACTGGCAACTTTTACGCCATATTCTCCTTTCTCTTTGGTCTCGGTTTCTTTATATTTATGGATAGAACAATGCAGAAGGGCATGGAGTTAAAGCCTCTATACCGGCGCCGTCTTTTTGCCCTGATGTTTTTCGGTCTTTTACATATAACCCTGTTCTGGTCAGGTGACATTCTTTTTAACTATGCCTTAGTGGGTTTTATCCTGATGGCATTTCGCAATAAATCTCTGCAGGCGATAAAAAAATGGATTATTGGCCTATTCATTATTTCTTTTATACTCAATATGATTATGACCATGTTTAAAGGGATTGGAGAAATTATTGGCGATGAAAAGTATTACGCAATGGTCGACAAAATGTTGGGCGAGGCAATTTATAAATACTCAGAAGCAGGCTTTGTGGAGCTTCTATTATACAGGCTGGTTAATGAAACACCATACATGCTGATTGGGGTAATCTTTTGGATTCCACAGGTTTTGGCATTTTTTCTCTGTGGGTTGTATGTAGGGAAAAAAGGAATCTTTAATGATATATCTTCTCATATTCCACTTTTTAAAAAAATTCGTTTCTGGGGTTTTCTGGTAGGCGGCTTATTCCTAATCCTTCTGGTTTTATTTGATAGCGGCACAATCACAACCAATGCATTAGTTAATCTATCCATGCTCAGTGGCATTAATTACCTTGCGTCACTTTTTCTTTTCCCTGCCTATGTTTCAACTATAGTGCTGGCGGCACAAAATGCTACCTGGAATAAAATTCTAAGCCCGGTAGCAGCAGCCGGCAAAATGGCCCTGACAAATTACCTTTCTCAGACCATAATCTGTGTAATAATCTTCTATAGTTTTGGATTCGGTTTCTACGGGAAGCTAACTATATTTCACGGAATAATACTGACTGCTGCTATCTTCCTGCTGCAGGTTTTTTGGAGCAACATGTGGATGAAAAAATTCCGGTTTGGGCCAATGGAATGGATATGGAGGCTTTTTACCTATAAGAAACGCTTTCCCATTGCCAGGTAATAACAGGGTGAGAAAAGACGATTCTCTTAAAAGACCTTCTAACAATTTTCTTACCAGGCCATCGAACAAACATAGACAGAATGAATGAAAGAGAAAGAAAAGCATTTAATACGGTATCGTCGAGAAGCTTAGCATTAATAGCAAGGTTGGCTAGGGTAGAGAGCTAAATATCTTTTGCAGAAAGCAGAGGTAAAAGTATTTCATTTTCCCATTCAAATTTTGGCCAATTTAAATTCTTGTATACATACATTTAATAATCTCCGCAAATATTGCGCGTAATATGGTTTTCATTCTCCGCAGGCTTTTTTATGATCTGATTATTACTTACAGGACAAAAGAGTTTACTGCTCTTCTTTATAAAAACATCTCTGCAATATTTCGAAATAGCTGTTTGCTTCTTCCAGTATTTCAAAATCGACCTCGTCAATTGAGTCAACCCCATCTCTTTCCTGTTCATTAAAACCAAGCATGGTCCAACTGATTATATCCAGGGCCTTGTTAATATCAATATCCTTCCGGAATTTTGACCGGTCGATGTCCTTATATCCTTTTTCAAGCCCCTCTGCAATGAGAGTGTTTGCCAGCTTTCGGACTTCAGCTTTTACTTCGTCGGCATCTTCATAGGCGGTGGCTTTCAAAAAATTAAAGGCTTGTGGGTGGCTTTTATAAGTCTTGAACTTTGCCAGTCCCAATGCCTTCATTCTCTCAAATACATCAGTTTCGCCCCAATCCACCTCGCTGTATATTTTATCAATTATTTTTGCAGCATAGTCAAGCAAAAAAAGGTACAACTCTTTTTTGTTATTAAAATAAACAAAAAGGGAGCCTTTAGAAATACCGGCTTCTTTAACAATTTCATTGGTAGAAGCCCTTTCATAACCATTGCGGGCGAACTCGGCAAGAGCGGCATTGATAATGCGCTCCTGCTTATCTGGTGTTAAGCTCTTAAATTTCTCAGAGATAACCGTCACCTCTTTATAAATAAAGATTACGCCGGCTAAAAATAAAGATGCCCGCACTGTAAAGCAGCAGGGCAATTGCTGCAAATGCCAGGCAGATAATTACCACGGCTTCTTGCTCTCCGGTAACAATATCTTCCGGGTTAAATAAACTGTAAAGGGTTAAGAATTGGAACCATTCAAAGCGATCGCCAATGTTGCGCAGCATGTTTATGATAAAAAAAAGAATAGGTATGCCGGCTCCGAAAGCAAGCGCAAATTTGGCTTCATTAAAGATACAGGAGAAAAAGAAGCAGATTGAACTGATCGACAGGGTTAAAAAAATTGCAACCAGGTTTAGAAGAAGAAAAGCAGGTATATCCATCTCGCCTGGAAACATTAGCTCACTTACTGCAATGCCTGCCGCGGTATTAATGACAAGCAGCAGTGTAACACTGATGGCCATGTAAACTGCCTGGGTAGTAACGACCTTAACCCTTGTATTGGGTGTGGCTATCAGGTAGGCCATAGAACCATTATCTACATGAGAGGCCACAAGCCGGTTGGCCAGGATTATGCAGTAAATCATGGGAAACATCAAAATGATAAATCCATAATAATAGAGGGCCATGAAG
>SLHT01000258.1 GCA_007136055.1 Syntrophomonadaceae bacterium | reverse complement strand
GGGTTCAATCATCGAACCAATCTACATGTCCACTTCACAGACTTATCGTGATGCAGATGAAATGGAAGCAGCGCTATCATACCAGGTGCCAACCTGGTGTTATTCACGTATTGCAAACCCAAGCATGTACTACCTCGAAGGTGTTTTAGCCCTTCTTGAAGGTTACGGCGCCGACGTGGATACTTCCTGTATTGCAACTGCATCTGGAATGGCTGCTATTCAAACTGCCGTTGACCCTTTTCTCCTACCCAACCCGAAAGACTCATCAGGCGCTATTAACTTTGTGGCGCCTCCCCATGTTTACGGAGGCACTTTTCAGCAATTCGCAATCAGAAAAGAAAAAGAACGAAATATTACCTGGCGGAAGGTAACCAACATCGGTGATATCGGAGAATGGGAAAGGTTGATTGATAAAAACACCCGCTTCCTCTATGGGGAAATGCCCAGCAATCCGGGACAGGCATTTTTTGATCTTAAAAAAGTAATTGAGCTTGCCCACAGTTTCGGCATACCAATGATTGTTGACAGTACTGTCGCAACGCCCGCCCTCCTGCGCCCCCTTGCGCTTGGCGCCGATATTGTGGTCCAGTCAGTATCAAAAACGCTCAATACCAGCGGCTTTGGAATTGCCGGAGCGGTAATATCAAGGAAAAATATAACTTCCAATGTCGATAACCCTGAAACGAATGCTGACTTTGCCATGTATTGTAAAACACTACCCAATCGCGACAATGGCCCCAACATATCGCCGATGAATGCTATCTTAGCCATAAACGATATTCGCACCCTGCGTTCACGGGTTGATATGCAGAGCCGCTCAACCCTTGCCGTAGCCAAGTTCCTCAGCAACCACAAGCACATTGAACAGGTAGACTACCTTGGCCTTGAATCGCACCCCTTACATAAGCTGGCCTCAGAATATCTATGGTTGGTTGATGCAGAACATGACGAAATATATGGCAAACCAGTCAACCGCTACGGCCATCTGATGTCATTCCGCGTTAAAGGCGGTGGCCAGGCTGCCCGAACTGTTTTCGATGCTTTTACCCGTATCTTTCGCGCTACCGATCTGGGCAGGATAAAGTCTGTTGCCACGATCCCCGCAATTTCAACCCACTCCCAGCAGGGAGAAGAAGCCCGCCGGCTGGCTGATGTTCCGTCCAATCTGATTCGCCTCTGTATAGGCGCCGAACATACCGACGATATTATCAACGACCTTGAAAAAGCGCTTTCTGTCCTCGACGGAAAAAAGGTTGCGTTCACAACGCCGGAATTTTCCGCCGGCGGCGCTTCGTCAGCAACCTTAAGTAAAGAGGAGTAAAGCATTAAGGATTTTAATTAGCATAACTTTATTTCAGCTTGGTTGGTTTTTTGATGTTATCAGCTAAGCATTAATATGGGAGGAAAAGCTATATCAATCAACCTTGACAATCAGACCATCCTCATAACGAGAAGCCCATTCATTACTATCAATCAAGGAATGTTTTCTAACCCAGCCAGACTCCAGCCTGTATCTGTCTAAAGCATAGGCCAAAGGTACACAGGCAACCGCGGCATCAGCAGCATCAACAGTACGGCAGCAGAGAGAGGTTTTCAAACACCTTGCTTCGCAGGAGGGAATAGCGCTCCCTGTTATCAAGCGGTCGAAATCTTTACGTTCATGTTGCACAGCTGCAATTAATAGTTCTTCCCAATTTTTTGCTTTAATTTTCCTAAGAGCTCCTACCGATACAGAAAAAGGAAAGTCAAATCCCCAGGGCGCTTTTGAAAAATGGATAGAAGCCAGCAAATCGAGGCGGTCGTCACAGTGAACAAGCTCATCTATTAACAGGACCCCGTTTTCTAAAGAACCTTTAGCATAATAGATACCTCTACTCGGATTTCTGGCCCCGCTAAAATCCGCACCGAATACTTTCATCGGAAGATACGCTCCTTTTATTTAGTACACTCGAAAGATTCCCGCATGGTGTTGGTATTATATTTCTTCAATATTTTCTTGATGCCCTGCCAAATAGTAATATGTTAAAATAAAACCATATGGTTCAGAAAATAAGCTATAAACTCGAGGAAGAGGAGATCTTATGAAAATTGCCTGGGTAATTGCCTGGTTAGGATTGTTTGCAATGACAGCCGTGCTTTTAAATGGCTTTATCAGCGGAGATTTCGGGAAAGATGGCGCTGATTTGCTGGCCAACCCCTGGGGCATTGTTTCTCTAGTCGACCTGTATGTCGGCTTTGCCCTTTTTTCCCTTTGGATCGCATTTCGTGAAACAAATCTCATTATTGCGATCACATGGATCATCTTAATGATGGTGTTCGGCTTTTTTGCCGGGAGCATATACGTTTTGCTTACGCTATATGGCAGCAAAGGAGATTGGCTCACTTTCTTCTTAGGCGGCCGGAAAGCTGCGCTGCTTGTTAAATAAAACCTAAATCACCCTTTTAAACCATGCCCCTGCAGTAAAACAGCAAAACGGTTTGCTATTGACTTCACGGCTCAAGTTCGTTACCCTAACAGCAAGCCATCAAAACAGCTGAACATAGTTAAGTCGCTATAAACTTAAAAGGATTGTTGTCTTTGCATGATGACACTATAATTGATATTTTACAAAGCAAAGTTTTTCCCACACTGGGCTGCACAGATCCTGTCGTGGTTGCTTACGGAGCTTCAATGGCCAGAGATGCCATAAAAGGCCGCATCACAAAAGTATCTATTACCGCAGATAAAAATATTTACAAAAATGCCCACCGGGTTACCATCCCCAAAACCAACCTGCAAGGCTTAGCTTATGCTTGCGCCTTAGGCCTTATGGGCGGGAAATCTCAATATCAAATGCAAGTCCTCCAGGATATTGATGAGCAGGATATTGCCCGGGCGATGGATCTGGTTGAAAGCAAAGTAATAACAACACACGTAAGAAAGCAACCTGGTCTTTTTGTTGAAATAACTTTGCTAACTGATGACGGCTGTAGCCGCTGCCGGATAGAAGGCTCTTATACAAATATTACCCTCCTAGAAGCTGATAACCAAACAATACTGACAGCAAAAAAATCCGACCAGATCGAAAAAGACCACCCGGACCTTTGCGAGCTTACGATTGACCGAATTTTTAAGTTTGTCGATCAATGTCCCCTGGAAAAATTAGCCTTTATTGAAGACGGCTGTAGGATGAACCTGAATATCGCCGAGGCAGGCCTGTTAAAATATAATGGCCGCTATTTCGGACAGGGCTTAAAAAAGATAGCCGGTGAATGCACCTGCGGAGCAAACCCCATAATGTATGCAAAAATTCTCACTGCAGCAGCAGCAGATATGAGAATGGACGGTGTTGATTTGCCGGTCATGGCAACTGCCGGGAGCGGCAACCAGGGTATCACCGGGCTGGTACCGATAGTTGCCGTGGCAAAGTTAAAAAATTCAAGCAGAGAATCAACTATCAGGGCGGCATCATTAAGCCACCTGATCACTATCTACATCAAGGAAAGAATCGGCATCTTATCACAAGTTTGTGGCTGCAGTGTAGCAGCCGGGGCAGGAGCCAGCGCCGGAATTGCCTACCTGCTTGGAGGAGACCAGGCAACAGCAGAAGGTGCAGTTACAACGACAGTAGGAGGGCTCGCCGGCATGATCTGCGACGGGGCAAAAAGCAGTTGTGCCTTTAAATTATCAATTTCTGCAGGAATAGCTGTCGAAGCTGCCCTGTTAGCGCTGGAAGGAGTGGGAATCACTGCACGCGACGGAATTGTAGCCGATACCCTGGAACAAACTATTGAAAATCTGGCCTTTATTTCCCGGGAAGGAATGAGCGATGTCGATGATTCCATATTGAGGTTAATGCACGATATGGAAGAATAGCTACCTCTTCATGGCAGATCAGAAAAGATCAAACCAGGTAGGAATTGCTATTATGCTAGTTCCAAGGACTTTCCCTGCTTTAGAATCAGATTTTGCCTGTGAAACAGATGCGGAAATGCCTTTCTGACCGGAATAAGTATTGCTTCCTTTATCACCTTTAGGATTTTTACCTGCATCAGAACCGACTTTATCCATTGCGTCATTTTTAATGAAATTGTCACCAAAAAAGTCTTTTAACCCGGGACCGGGCTTGCCCATAGTAAATGATTCAGTAATTTCTGCACTGCCCACAACGGTAAGTTCTTCATACAAGTAACCCCCTGACCACGGGCTGCTAATGTCAATATGGCGCTTCACGGTACCCTGCGAAGTACCGGTACTCTGACTCATCGGTGAGCTGTTGGCAAAACAGACACCGCCTAAATTAATTTCATAGTGACTAAAATCGGCAGGATAAAAACCGCTGAACATAAAAACTGTGAACATAATTAATGCAATTCTTAAGCATTTATTCAAGGCTTTTCACGGCTCCCTTTTACTTAAGCTACTTTAATCTAAATTAATACTCTCTATTAATATTTTACCACACCGGCACAAGCTTTAAAACACTGCATATTGACCTGTTGACTGAAGATGAACTTTTCTATAGCACACCCGCTATCTTAGGTGGAAGCCTTTTTCCTTTAGAAAGTCTCCGACATCATCACGGGTTTTGGCTATCATGTCGCTGCCGCATTGCTCACTTCAGCTGAACCGCTCTTCTCCGCCGGGTAACCCAGGCACATATCTTGCTTTCGGGATCTGTGGCGGGTAGAATGTAGTAAGATTAGCAGGCCATTGGGTTGGCCTGCCTGCCGCCCTGTCAGTAAACGGCAACCATTCGGTTAAGCGGGGGATTATTAAATGTCAAAGTTTCTGAGGGACAGGAATATTAATCCAGGCTATTTGCAAATTTTTTTCGCAGCCCTGATCTGGGGCACTTACGGACTCTTTATCCGGGCGCTTGATTATTCCCCGGAATATATCCTGTTTTACCGTTTTCTATTCGGGTTTATCGGCATACTTATCTATACATCCATCAAGGACGGGCTGGCCTCGGTAAAACCGGCGCTTGTTCACTGGAAATGGATGCTAATTCCATCGGCATTGATCAGCCTTTCCTGGTTGGCTTATACCTACGCACTGGCTTATACGAGCATAGCCAACGCCGCTTTTTTGATCTATACCGCCCCTGTTTTTACAGTAATTTTTGCCCCCCTCATCCTGAAAGAAAAGCTGGAAGCCAGAACTATCGTTGCACTTATAGTTTCCCTGCTCGGCACTTCTGCAATCATGGGTTACAGCAGCCTGTTCAGCATCGGGGAAAGCCTGATCGGTGACGTCATAGCTCTCATCGGGGGCATGACCTATGGGTTTATCG
>SLHT01000264.1 GCA_007136055.1 Syntrophomonadaceae bacterium | reverse complement strand
GAGACGGGTCCGGTTTTCTAAAAACCACGCCGGCTTTAACAACCCAAGATTTCCACCGGTTATATGACCTTCCCTGAGACGGACATAAGTGCGTTCTGTTTCAGGAAAGCGAAAGAGACAATCTTCACGTTGCAAAACCGGGTAATAAAGATCGTAATCATAGGGCGCACAAAGGGCCAAAAAACTTTCGACAACCTCCGCCTTGAGCAGGGGGATATCACCGGTCACCACCAGGCAGGGTTTATCCTGTTCTGCGTTATCAAAACCTGCAGCCAGGTTATCCAACATTCCGCCTTTTTCACTCACTATTTCAAAATCGTAACCTTGACCGCGCAACTCCGCCAACTCTTTATCCGGGCCAATAACCATCAGGCGGCCAATTGAAGGAGCTTCCTGCAGAGCCTCAAGGATATAGGCAAGAAGGGGTTTTCCGTGCAGTTGAATAAAGGCTTTGTTAGAAACTCCTTCCTGCTCTGTGAGGGGCTCCGATTTTCCTCCGCCGGCCAGCACTACAGTATCAAACATGCAACCACTCCTCATTCCTGCCCGTTGTCCAGCAAAGATAGGATACGCCACCCAGCTCTTCAACAACCCTTCCAACACTGCGGGCATGATAGTAATCTTCTGTCATCATAAACAGGGTTGGACCACTGCCGGTAAAAACCGGCTGCAGACCAAACTCCTGCAGCTTCATTTTCAAATTCCTGACTAAACCTGAACCCGCTAAGTTAGCTGTCTCTAAAGTATTGGTAAAATCACCGGATAACCAGCCAGTAATACCTGCTTTATCACCGCACCGCACCGCATCCGTCAGGGGCTTAAGGTCAGGTTTTCCAAGCAGACTGCGATCAAAAGTGCTGTACGCTGCTGCTGTCGAATTTTTCACTGTCGGAAGAAGAGCGAGGATTACCCAGAAAAAGGGGAGGGCAGGCAGATATTCCAATTTTTCGCCACGACCGTGGGCCAGGGCTGTTCCGCCCTGGAGGCAAAAAGGCACATCCGAACCCAGTCGGGAAGCCAGTTCAAGCAACTCAGGCCTGCCCATCTCCAGTTGCCAAAATTTATTTAAACCCAGCAAGGTAGCAGCGGCATCACTACTGCCGCCTGCCAGCCCCGCCTCTACGGGAATATTTTTATATAAGGTAACCCTAACCCCCGGTAATACTTTACCGGCCCGCTTTTTAATAATTGCCGCTGCACGGCAGACAAGGTTTTCGGATCCCTCAAGATCAGGGTCAGTACACTTAAACTCAAAATCAACTCCGGGCAACGATTCAAATAGCAGGCTGTCGTTTAGAGATATTTGCTGCATAACTGATTCAATTTCATGATATCTGTCAGGCCTTTGCCCGATAACAGCCAACCCAAGATTTATTTTAGCCCTGGCCCTGTACAGGTATCTATGCATCATGATCAGTTTATTTTTACCAAACGCTCATTCTTGCTGACACCGGGTATCCGTCCTCTCTTGGCCACAGCTTTGCCGCGTACTTCTTTTAAATCCATGGTCATATCAATTGCCGGCGCACGAGCGATAAAACTGCCTACGCCGAAAGCGTCCGCGCCTGCTTCAGCAAGTGTCACCATCCTTTCCGGGTTAAGGCCCCCGGAAACAACTATTTGGACCTTTTCAAAGCCAGCCTGGTCAAGGCGAGCCCTGGTTTCTTTTACCAGCCCTACAGTTACTCCGCCCCTTTCCCCGGGCGTATCGAGACGAATCCCGTTTAAATTATTGCCAAGCGCTTCAGCCACCCTTAAAGCTTCCTCTGGTTCATCTTTAAAAGTATCAACAAGAATAATTCTGGGTTCTTCTTCGGGAACAAAACGATCATAAGCTTCAGCGAGCTCGACTGTATCCCCGACGATTAAAAAAGCGGCATGGGGAACTGTCCCCACCGGTGCACGCCCCAGGAGCAGCGCTCCTAGAATGCAGCTGCAGTCATCTGCACCGCCGACAACAGAAGACCTTTCCATCACAGGAGCTACTGATGGGTGAAGATGCCTGGCACCGTAACATATAACTTTCCGATCGCCTGCGGCCTGTTTACAGTGATGTGCTGCCGTAGCCCAACCGCTGGAGCTGGCCAGAATCCCCAGAAGCGGTGTTTCATAAACACCAAAGTCGCGATAGCGGCCCTTTATTCTCATCACAACTTCCTTGGCGCTCATTTTCACACCTTCAGGCAAAGCCCAAATATCGAGGTCGCGGTTACGAAGCAGATGTACGGCTTCATCCATACCGGCCAGGATCCCCTCTTTTGAAGAAAATACTTCGGCTGTTACTTCCGTCTCACCCAATCCCAAAGATGCCAGCAAATCTCTGGTCCGCACGAAATAAATATCACTGGTCAGACCCTGTTCAACTTCCATGTCTGTGGCCGAAAAAAAACGTCCCTTTGGTTCAATTTTCATTGAAGCGATGTCTTTTAGCGTTATAAACTCTGTTACTTTCATCTGATTCCTCCATAATTTATTACGTGAGGTTCACCCCAAGTGTTTTCTTCATTTCCTGTAAAGCAAAGCTGTGAGCATCGGCGTCGAAACTGGCTACCGCATTTTGCGGCACTGAAACCTTGTAAGTCAGGGCCCGCGCATCTGCCGCCGTATACAAAATACATATGTTGGTTACGCAACCAACAAGTTCGATTTCCGTTACTCCCTTTTCCCGTAAAGTAAGATCTAAATCTGTTCCGAAAAAAGCACTAAAACGTCTTTTAGCGATCATTCTTTCCTTATTATTTGGGGCAAGTTCAGCAACAACCTGTTCGCCTCCGGTTCCGTCCATACTGTGCGGAGGAAACATTTCAAATTCATGATCATCTTCAAGATGGCGATCACAAATAAAGATAACCGGATCGCCTGCGGAGCGATAACTATCTAACCTTTCTTTCACTTCAGCAACAAGGTTTTCCGCTACAGGTCCAATATATAGAGCTCCTTTGGGGTCGATAAAATCAACCAGCATGTCAACTACAAGCAAAGCTTTCATGTTAACCCCCCTAAAACTTAATTTCAAACTAACTTCAAACGCTATTCTACATCTAAAAGATTAATCCTGCTTTATTTACTGTAAAGCAGCTATCCTGAAAATGCATATTGCCAATTTCATCCATCTATTGGTGAAGCAAACGCTCCGTGACCTCTGTTTGTAAATTGGCGAATTAAAGGCCGGAAAAAAATAAAACCGGATAATTATCCGGTTTAAGCAAAACACTTGTTATAAAAACAGCAAAACCTTAATTAAAGACCTACTGTACGGCGCAATTCGCCTTCATTAAAACTGAGCTCTACAGTTTCAGTCAGTACATCGGCATAGCTAAACGAAAGCCTTTGAAAGTAATTATTCTCATCAACCCTAACGATAAATATTGAAGGGTAGGTGCTTTCCAAAACACCTTCTTTTTCGTAGGTCTTGCGCCGACCGCGGTTGGCCCGCAATTTTATTTTTTCACCAAGGTGAGATTCGAGCTTCTTGCGGATTTCAAATAGGACGTCTTTTGCCACCATTTAAAACCACCTTATATGTATTGTGTTAAAATTATAACACAATATCAGGCCATAAGTCAAGAAATATTGAGAATTGGGGCCTAAATGAGGCAAGAGAGGCTATAAATCAAAACCAGTTTCTGATTTCAGCACTTAAGTGTAGATAACAGCTATTTAGTAAAGCGATCGGCGACAGTAGTCGCGCCAAATGAGTCTGGCTTGATAAAGGCCTGATATCCGCTGCCGATAACCATACCGACAACCTCTTTTATAATATCCCTGGTGTCACCTTTTTCACCCACGTCAAGGTGAATTTCCACATTAAGCTGGCAATTTCCGTTTTGAGCCAACTGTTCAGTTAAACGGGTAGCAACTTCCAGGCTGAGAAATGTTTCATAGTAAATACGCTGCCGCAAACTGTCCATGTAACGAGTTTTTTGTTTATGATAGTAAAAACGCCCGCCTTTGCCAATGCGATGGACAATTACGGCAGTAACAAAAATAACAGAGTCGTTCAGCAAAGAATGTGAATCAGTACCGATAATCAATTTGTAAGATTCATCGGGGTACTCATTTGTGTAGTTAACGAGGTCTTCAAACATATCATAAAAATTAACCTGACCCTTGGAGGGACTAGTAAAAATCATTGCCCTTGCGACCTTTCAGCTTAATTTTCTTTTGTAATTATAAGCTATTTTGGCCAGCTTTGCAAACTGGTCTACAGACAGATGTTCAGGGCGATCTAGTGGCTCAATAAAAGCAGCTTCCAACAAACCATTTAAGCTGTCCTGAAGGTGAGGAAACAACCTGCCCAGGTTGTTATGAATTGTTTTTCGACGCTGCTGGAAAACTCCCTGCACTATCTGCCAGAACAAATCCTCCTCACCTGCACTTAAAGAACGCGGGCGGGGCTGTAATTTCAAAACAGCGGAACCAACCTTGGGACGAGGCCAAAAAACGTTCTTGGAGACATTAAATAATACTTTGCCATGGGTATAGTAGCCGCTGAGAACCGAAAGCGCTCCATAGTTGCTATCCCCAGGGTCGGCAACCAAGCGATGAGCGACCTCTTTCTGCAACATTAATACCGCTGTATCAAAAGGAAATGCCTCCTCAAATAAAGAGTACATAAACGGACCAGATATAATATAAGGAAGGTTAGAAATTAGTTTGACTGAACCAGCCGATTTAAAATAGGTGCCGTTAAGTTTTGACCAGTCTGTTTTCAGGGCATCCTGGTTGATGACCCTGGCTTTTGGCCAGGGGTGCAAAATATTATTTAGCATCGCTACCAGACCCCGATCAACCTCCAGGGCTAGCAGATCAACGCCTGAGCGGGCCAGCAAAACAGTTAAAGCCCCGGCACCGGGCCCGACTTCAATCACGGCATCGCCGGCTGCTGCTTCAAGGGCAGCAGTTATTTTTCGGGCAGTGTTCCCGTCAATTAAGAAGTTCTGACCAAGTCGTTTGTGAGGCTGCAGCCCGTAATCCTTAAATAAAGCCATAACCTCACGCGGTGAAGTCACATTCGGTGTATCTGTCACTAAACAGCAAACCTCCTGAAATATTAAAGATAACCTTATTGTACTCCTGCGACTTCCAACCCGTCAAATAGCCTGAAGATTATTTGCTGTTCAAGCCAGCAACTCTAACCCAAGAAAAGCAAATTAATACTAAATATTAAATATCCCACTGCGTCAGTTACATAATAACAATGCAGCATTAAATAAAAGCGTATTAAAAGCTAGAATTTAGATTTAAAGCGCGAACCTATTGCTAAAATCCAAACTCTGATCTGCTTTTTCAAATTTCAATTTGAAATAAAAAGAGTTTCT
>SLHT01000208.1 GCA_007136055.1 Syntrophomonadaceae bacterium | reverse complement strand
TATCCTGCTCGATATTGCCGGTAAAAGCATTTATGTAATAATATTCATTATCCTCCAGCATAATTCGCCAGACAGGAGGAATCTCCCATTTTTCGGCATCATATTCACCGCTGTAATAACCCAGTTTTATTTCCCTGACTGCCTTCGGTTCATGGCTTGGCCCCAGCTCATCTACCATGTTCTTTAAAGCTTCGGTTGCCGAGATCACTTCCATTTCTCTTCGCGGCAGTCTCTCAACCGGCATTAACCAGTATATCTGAACTGCAGTAAGTTTATCCGAGTCAACAGTAACTTTGAGCTTACCAGCATAAACTGGTTTTTCTTCGTATGTTTGATAGTAGTGCATAGTCGTAAATCCAGCATCACTTTTTTCCATGTAATCGAAAACTATACCTTCCGGCATTAACCGTTCTTTTGTTAAAAATGCTCCAACCAGTTCCACAAGGCGTCGTTCTTCAAGGCCAAGGGTGTCTTCAGCCAAAATAACGCCGGGTTCATAAATAACCCGAACAAGTCCGCTGGAATAAATCACTGCAGTCTCTTCTTCCGCCCGGTAAGCAGTCGCGTTTTCAGATTCAGCAACCTGGGCCCCTTTTTTAATAAACTCCTGTAGAATTTCTCCCTGCAAGCTCAGGGCAGGAGCCACGGTCAGAAAATCGCTTGCCTGCACTGATCGATCCAGGTTTGTTTGGAGATAATAGTTGTTTTCGCTGAGCATAACCTCTGCTGCACGCAAGTCTTCTGCTGTTACAGCAACCCTGGTCAATCTGCCGAAGTCAGGCCAAAAAAGATGGTAACTTAGAAAAAGGTTTAAACCGGCAAAAGCAATAATTAATATTGATTTGGCTTGACCAAGGTTCAAATCAAATCCTCCTCTTCAAGAAGATCAAGCTGGTCCGCCGTCAAAGTAAAGGTTTCTCCTGAAATAGTTATTCGCCATACAGGCACACCCCTGTAGTTATTTGGGGAGTTGGGAACAACATAGCCAAGGCTAATTTCTTCCAGAAGCAAAGGATTATTTCTTTTTGAATTTTGCTCTTTAATAAGATCTAACGCTTCAGCAAGAGCATCATACCACATGGTCACAGGCTTTTGTTTGCCTTCTTCCATGATAGCATTATCTGTAAAGAATATGAATCTCGCGTAGTAAAATAAACCGTTATCATTAAATAAAGCTGTCGTGGGTTGGTTTGTAAAAATCGGAAAACCATCATGAAACATGCACCAGCTGGCATTGTAATATGCGACCCTGCCCCAGCCTGATAAACTGAATCCGTCCAGGCGAAGATTTTCCGGCCACCCACCATGATAACTGATTAAGCTGCTGCTATTAAATAATGCCTCCGGATATGTTACGGTAACCTGTCCAACTTCTTTCTGTGGGGCAGAATACTCGAGACCGGTCTCGGTTAGCCGCAACCCTTTTTCCCCATCAGTATAGATCAACCCACCGTCTTTTTCTTCAATAATGCGGGCCATGTTAAAATCGACAAAAAAAGTTTTGAGAATTAAGTCATGCTCAATAGCTTCGGGTTTTAATGCCAATTCATCCATAAATAAAGGTTCCACAGGCACATAAATTGGAACTTCCACCTCAAGATCCACCTCGGACGGTTGGGGAAGATGATCTGCTGTTAGCCTGGCATGTAACTTTTTATCTTCAGTGCTCACTTCATCCAAAAGCGCACTAAAATGTTCTGCAATTCCCGGAGACAGCAGTAAGTTTATAGTGTTTTTATTGCCGGACTCCGCCAGGATCAACCACTTCCGGTCATTGTTTGAGTATAATTCTATGGTGCGGATTTCTGCATAAGAGGCTTCTTCAAGCCAGGGCAAACCTTTTCCCACGGGCAGATCAGGCTGCAAATAGCAGGTTAGAAGTTTTCTTGACCCTTCAGGCGGCATCGCCTCTTCCACAATAGTATCGCTACTAATCCGCTGCAGCGTATTTGATAATTCGTCCCATAAGCTTTCGTAATCAGTTTCCCCTTTCTTAAATATGTAGAATCCGTCCTCAACATTAAC
The DNA here is from genome assembly GCA_007136055.1 of Syntrophomonadaceae bacterium. Lineage (GTDB taxonomy): Bacteria > Bacillota > Dethiobacteria > DTU022 > DTU022 > T3SED10-7. The sequence continues at coordinate 16,387 of SLHT01000208.1, read as the reverse complement.
CGCAATAAAATAGGGCATTAGCAAATTTTCCAGGGACCGAGGCTCTTCAACCATTAGGTTTTCATAAACATCTTCTTGCAGCAATTGGGCAGGCATATCTCCATACCATAGCTGGTAAGTCAATAAAAGGCTTAAGCCAAATAATAAGAAAAGTAATACGCTTTTTATATTTTCTATGATCATAGCCTACCCTTTCCGCTACCGGACCTGGGAAGAGTAAAGAATACTTTTGTGCCCATCCCCGGGTTGCTCTCGATCCATATTGTACCATCATGGCTTTCGACCACTTTACGGGCAATCGACAAACCAAGCCCTATTCCGCCAAAGTCACGGCTTCTTGTTTTTTCTACCCTGTAAAAACGTTCGAAAACCCTGGGCAATTCGCTTTCAGGAATACCACAACCTGTATCTTCAATTAACACTTTTATAAACTTTCCTTCAGCTTCAGCGCTGATAGTAATCTCACCACTCAAAGGTGTATATTTTACTGCATTATTCAACAGGTTAGAAATAACCCTCATAATTTTATCACGATCAGCAAGCACGCTGGAGTAATCCGGATCTATTTGCACATTAATAGTCGGAAGCTGAACTTTTTGCTTCTGCCTGAGCTGCTCAACAGCCTCAGTTACAAGCACCAGCAAGTCAACTTCACTTTTCTGCCAGTAAGCCTGGCTTGCATCCATCTGGGATAAAACCAGGAGGTCTTTAACCATTGTAACCATCCGATCCGTTTCTTCAGCCAAAACATTTAAGAAACGGCTGCGGATTTCCGGTTCTTCAGCTGCCCCGTCCAGCAGGGTTTCAACATAACTCTTAACTGTAGCCAGGGGAGTTCTTAATTCGTGAGAAACATCGGCAACAAAATCTTCCTGACGCCTGGTTAATTCTCTCTCCTGGGTTATATCATGCAGAACAATTAGAGTTCCGTCAAGCTTACCCCTGTCAACTTTAAAGGGAGCTATTTTTACTTCCAGGGTGTATTCGGGTGAGTTGTTTGATATCTCTGCGGTCAGCGGCTTTTGTCGGCGGATAAATTTACGCATTTCATCGGCACCAATCAAATTACGCAGCAGGCTAAAACCTGATCTGTTCAGATTGGGCACTATTAAACGGAGATTGTTAAGCAGGCGCTGTGCTGACGGGTTAACTTGTATAAGGCTCCCTTTCCCGTCCAACGCGACAATACCGTCAGACATATTGTTGATAATCGCTTCAACCTTGCTTCTTTCGGAAGACATCTCGTCAATAGTGTGACTCAACTGATCAGCAAGATAGTTAAATGTTTCACCCAGACGTCCTATTTCATCTGCTGCCTGAACTTTTATTTTACGGGAATAATCTCCACGGGCCATATAATAAGCTTGATCTGTCACATTCTTAATTGGTATCGTTATTGTTTTGGTGAGGACAACCCCCAACATTAAACTAACCGCAAGGGCAAGGCCCACACCGTAGAGCAGAATCGTTTTAACTTCATTCAGCGTGTCATCAACCGACCGGAGGGAACCACTCAGGTAGATGACCCCGAGCGCGCTTTGATCATTTACTATGGGGAATGCAAGGTAATAACGCCGCTCCTGGCTGACAGGATCAAAACGCACATCATCACTTAAATTGCCGGCTAAAGCCCGGGTAATCTCATCGCGAATCAGGCGGCGCCCGATAAGAGTCTGGCTGCCTGATGTCCCGATGACCTGGGCAAAATTATCCAGAATAATAATTTCCATTTCATGCAAATCCCTGAATTCGCGGGCAAAACGAACCGTATCTTCTGCCCAAACCTGCCTCTCTCCAAGCCCCGGCTCCATAAAAACAGATAGTAGCCTGGCTTGATTCTCCAGGCTTTCTTTATAGCTACGAAGATAATATTGCTCCAGTGATTGGACTAGATAGACGCTGATTAATTGCAATGAAAAAAGAATAAGCATTATATAGATAAAAATTATTTTCCACTGGAGGCTGTTAAAGGTCTTGCCTCCGCCGAAAGAAATAACCTACACCCCTCTTTGTATATATATATTCAGGCTTTGCCGGATCATGTTCCAGCTTCTCTCGCAAACGGCGAACCGTTACATCCACGGTTCGATCATCGCCTATATAATCATAGTCCCACACCTGGTTCAACAGTTGCTCGCGACTGTAAACATAACCTGGTTTCGACATCAGGTAGACTAAAAGATTATACTCCCGCAGAGTTAAATCTACAGGATTGCCTTCATTATAAACCTGAACTTCATCACGGTCTACTGTAATGCTCCCTACAGTTAATCTGCCCGTCTCACCGGCCACTTTTTCCCCTGAAGCGGCGGCGGCGCTACGGCGCAATATCGCCCTAACCCTGGCCGTAACCTCCCTGGCGCTGAAAGGCTTTGTAACATAATCATCAGCGCCCAGCTCAAGACCGAGAATCTTATCTACTTCCGTTTCCTTAGCCGTCAGCATAATTATTGGAATATTACGGTGTAAACGTATTTCACGGCAAACTGTAAAACCGTCCTTATTAGGCAACATAATATCTAAAACTATAACATCCGGGTTTTCTGTTGCAACCATTTGAAGAGCAGTCTCGCCATCAAAAGCAGTGACTACCCGAAAACCCTCTTTTTCAAGGTTATACTTAAGAATCTCTACAATTGGCTTTTCATCATCTACTACTAAAATTTTTTCTGTCAATTTAAAACACTCCACCTGTATAGTAAACATAGTAATTCGCTTTTATCAGCAAAAAACCCTGCAAAACTAAGCGGCCACCATAAAAAAGCCTTCTTCCAATTGGAAGAAGGCCGTTACTTCTATTTAGAAACTCTTAGGGATTAAAAAAGCGCAGCGGGTCTATTGGTTTGTGCTGATAGTAGCCATGCCATTCACCGGTACCGTCATCAAGGCGTATTTCAAAATGAAGATGTGGCCCGGTGGAACGGCCGGTAGACCCAACCCTGCCAATTACCTCTCCCTGCTCAACCCTGTTCCCTTCAGAAACAAGGTTAGCTTTGTTATGGAGATAAAGGCTCCAGTACGAACCATGATAGATAATAATATAGTTGCCCTGTGAACCCCCTCGTCCTGAGAACCAGACAATACCACTGTCAGAAGCCAATATATTTGTTCCAGGGTCGGCATGGATGTCTATACCTGTATGCCAGGAGCTAAACCCCCTGCCTGGTGTTATTTCGCCGCCACCCTCCACGGGCCAGATAAATTGCCCCGAACCAAAGCTAGGAACACTGGCCGTGCCGTGTCGTTCAATTTGAGTTACCGGTTCGTCTATAACCCTTTCACTAACCCTGACCCGATCCACTTCAACTCCGTTAGTACGTGTAATATGGTAGACAATTTCCTTTTTGCCGTCCTTGCCGGAGGGGTCAACTTCTTTTTCAACCGTCCACATTTCTTCATCGTAAATAATTTCGGTTAAAAAAGGAATATCTTCTGTGACCACAACCTCCTCTATAGTTTTAATACTTATAGCATTGCTTTCAACAGCTAAAGAATGGTCTATCAGTTCCTGTTCGGAAATAGAGTGAACCAACGAAGCAGAATTAAAATAGCCGTGTGATTGGCGGCTATCCAGCGACCCTCGCCCTGAAGAGTCGGGTAAAGAAGTTGCCTGAAAAATTTTTTCGTTACTATCTTCCACGAGCATGGCGACGACCTCATCTGCAGCAAAGATGCTCTCCGGGTTAACGGTGGCGGGCTCCAGTTCTAAGTCTTCTACTATGAAAGCATCCAAAAGCTTAACACTATCGTTGTTGCTAGAGTAAGCAACTTTTAGTGACTTGATAATTTCATCTAAGTCACTCTTTGAGTGAACCGAAACCAGGGGTTCTCCATCGACTTTAATCATGTATGCACTCGTAACTAATTTCATCTGCTGGCGTATTGCTGTTTGTACTGATTCCGACTGCGGTTTTTCCCCGGTCCTAAATTCTTTAACCAGGGCAACCTTAGTACCCGGATCTATACGCATACCGTAAAGAACTCCACAGCGATTCGTCAGGTCTGTGACAAACCCTTCAACTTCTTGCGCATCTGCAACCATTCCGACTTCTTTGTCATCCAGCAGAACAACATATACATAATTACCCAAATAACCATGAAGCGCAAGGGTAGCGGTTAGAGTAACTGAAACCACTAAAAGAAAATGAGCTTCTCTAATATTTTTTGCTTTAATCCACAACTTCATAGCTTGGATAATTTTTTTATACCTGGCAGACCCTTTAACTGGAGGCCTTTTCCCAGCAGGCACCATTGAAACAGGCTTCGATTTCATAACTTAATCCTTTCTGCGTTCCATTATGTCAGTTAACCATAACTTTGCCAGCCGGAGTGTGCATTTCAGATCTAAATTAACTACGAACTACCCGGGCGGCAAGTTAGCCCAGCCGCTATCAAAAAATGCACACTCTAACATATAAGTTCCCATCATAAATATTACTGCCAATTTTATGAACAAAAAAAACGGTCTCGCTTGTTGGGCTAACCGTTTTGCATTTACATTATACCATTTCAGGAACGGTAAAGCAAATTGACCAACGCACTGCTTCAGGACAAATGCTTTAATTAATTATTCTGCAGGCGGTTTGCAATTTCACGAGCAGCTAACAGGCCAGTCGAAGAAGCTTGAATTAAACCCCTGGTTACCCCGGCACCGTCTCCGACAGCGAAAAGATTATTGATATCAGTTTCCAATTTACTGCTAAGACAAAGGCGGTATGAATAAAACTTGACTTCAATCCCGTAAAGCAAGGTGTGTCGCGAGTTAACTCCGGGAGCCAATTTATCAAGAGCCTCCAACATTTCAATAATCGCCAAAAGATATCTGTAGGGCAAAACAAGGCTTAAATCACCAGGAGTTGCTTCAGTCAAAGTAGGTTGCACCAAGCCACGGCGAATCCTTTCGGTGGTCGAACGCCGCCCCATCAGCAAATCACCCAGGCGTTGTACAATTACCCCGTCTCCGAGCATATTGGCCAGGCTGGCTATATAACGGCCGTAGCGAATCGGTTCAGTAAAGGGCTCTGTAAAAGATTTGCTGACTAAAAGCGCGAAGTTTGTATTAACCGTTTTTGTTTCAGCGTAACTGTGTCCATTTACTGTTACCAGGCCTTCGTTACCTTCAGTGACAACAACTCCGTAAGGGTTCATACAAAAAGTTCGAATCCGATCATCAAAATGTTTTGTAAAGTAGATCAGCTTAGACTCATAGGCCTGGCTGGTCAGCTTTTCCATAATTACGGCAGGCACTTCCACCCGGACCCCGATATCGACCGGATTATTAATGCCCTTTAACCCTAATCTTTTAGATTCAGAATACATCCACTCAGCGCCAACCCGGCCCGGCGCGCAAATAACGTAATCAGCAGAATAAATTTCCCCTGACTTCAGCTTAACTCCTTTGACCATGCCATCTTCTGTTACAAGCTCAGCTACTATTGTATTCATGAGGATATCGACTTTATCTGACAAAGCATTATACATTTTTTCGATAACACGATAGCAATTTTCAGTGCCGAGGTGCCTTATTTTGGCGGGAACCAGATTTAACCCGGCAGCTGCGGCACTACGCTCCATATCCTTGACTGCTTCCTGGTCGGTTCCATAAACAATTTCTGAGGCCCCATACGACAAGTAGATTTGATCTACTTCCTCGATCATTTTTTCAATAGAGTCCTGATCAATGTATTCGTTTAAATAACCGCCGAAAGCAGATGTCAGGGTTAATTTTCCATCACTGAAAGCCCCCGCTCCTCCCCACCCACAGGTAATAGCGCATGGATTACAGCGCAGGCAGCGACCATATTCTCGCTGTGTTCTACAGTGTCGCTTTTCCAAGGGCTCGCCTTTATCTATAATCAAAACTCTGGCCCTGCTTTTAGAGATCAACTCCAGCGCGGCAAATATACCCGCCGGGCCTGCTCCTACTATAATTGCATCATATATTTTGGTAGCCACCTGCTTTTAGCCTTCTTCCTTGATTGCGTCACGGGCAACATTGGCAAACTTTGTAAAACGATCGAGAAAATAGAGTTTTACAAGCCCGGTTGGTCCATTCCGCTGTTTGGCGATACTAATTTCCGCAATGTTTCCTTGTTCGGTATCCCGATTGTAATATGACTCACGGTAAATAAACATCACCACGTCGGCATTGGCTTCTATTCCGCCCGATTCCATCAGGTCGCTGAGCATGGGCCGTCGGTCAGGCCTTTTCTCTACTGCTCGGCTTAACTGGGACAGGGCTATAACGGGAACTTGCAGTTCTTTAGCCAGAGCCTTGAGGGCTCTTGATATTTCAGACAACTCCTGCTGTCTGCTTTCAGAACGGCTAAAACCGCGCATCAGTTGCAAGTAATCAACGAATATCGCCTGCAGCCCTTTTTCGGCTTTAAGACGCCGGGCCTTGGCCCGGACCTCCATCACAGAAAGGTTTCCGGAATCGTCAATGTATAACGGGGATTCGCTAAGCGGCCCGACGGCCCTGGTTAGCTTCTGCCATTCCTCCTGACTCAGAAAGCCTCTCCGCATATTTTGAGCATCAATCTGGGATTCTGCACAGAGCAATCGCTGCGCCAGCTGCTCCTTGGACATTTCCATACTAAAAAAAGCAGTCGGCATTTTTTCATTAACAGCTATCTGCTGGGTTATATTTAAAGCCAGGGTCGTTTTTCCCATACTGGGACGGGCAGCTATAATAATAAGATCAGAGTTTTGAAAACCGGACGTAACCCTGTCAAGATCGGTAAAACCGGTGGAAAGGCCGGTCACCCCTTTTTTTTCATCATAAAGCTTTTCGATGCTGTCAAAAGCTTTCACCAGGACATCTTTAAGAGATGCAAACCCCTGTTGTTGTCCCCGTCGGCTGATCTCAAAAATCAGCTGCTCTGCTTCATCAAGAAACTCATCCACATTGGAAGGAGCCTCAAAGCTGCGCGCTACAATCCCTGTAGCAGTTTGAATCAGGGCCCGTAAAATTGCTTTTTCTCTCACGATACGGGAATGGTATTGCACATTTGCTGCAGTAGGTACGGCATTGGCCAAAGTAACGAGGTATGATCTCCCCCCTATATTTTCGAGGCATTGATTGCTCTGCAGCTCTTCAGATAAAGTTACCAGGTCGACAGGTTCACCTTTTTCACTTAAAGAAATAATTCCGGAAAATATTTTTTGGTGGGCGGTGCTGTAAAAATCCATTTCAGTTAACAGCTCCGCAGCTGCAAATATAGCTTCTCTGTCAATAATCATTGAACCAAGAACCGAGACTTCAGCCTCTTTGCTCTGGGGGGGAACCCTGTCACTTAGAACTACCAACTCCAACAGCCTCCTTGCTATAAACCCTGAACTTCATTTATCAACAGGTCTTAGTCTTCTTTATCAACCCGGATCAGTATTTCTGCTTTGATACCGGGATGCAAGCGGACATCTGCCGTATAACTGCCAGCACTTTTTATTGGCTCGGAGAGCTCAATTTTCTTTTTATCAACTGCAAAGCCTTTTTCCGTCAGCTGATTGGCAACATCAGCTGATGTAACTGAGCCGAAAAGACGGCCGCCTTCTCCTGCCGGCATTTTAAAAACAATTTCTTTTTGAGAAAGCCTATCAGCTTCTTCGCGGGCCTGCTCTTCCAATTCCCTGTTCATTGCTTCTTCTTTCTCCTGGCGCTGTTTCCAATCCCGCAGCCGCTGTGGCGTCGCTTCAACCGCCAACCCTCGCGGTAATAGGTGGTTGCGGGCATACCCCCTGGCCACCTCTTTCAATTCACCTTTTTCCCCCAGGTTTGGCACGTCCTGCTCAAGTATAATCTGCATTATCAGACAGCTCCTTTCCTTTAACCTGTCTGTTAATTCGCTTTTAAGGGCCTTCAATCCTGCAAATAAAAACGGTGCCTGGAATTATACTCCGACACCGTTTCAAAAATAACTAACCAGCTTTTATTATTCCATACTAAAAGGCATTAAAGCCATAATCCTGGCCTTTTTAATTGCCCTCGTCAACTGACGTTGATGCTTAGCACAATTACCGGAAATACGGCGCGGAAGCACTTTTCCTCTTTCAGTTACAAACCTCTTCAATTTCTCATGCTGTTTATAATCTACACTATCTATCTTTTCAACGCAAAAGCTGCATATTTTCTTTTTTGGTTTTCTTCCTCTGTCACGCCTCATTAATCACCCTCCTTCCATTAAAAGGGAACATCATCTCCGCTGATATCCATATCATCGCCGCCTGAACTGCTGAAATCATCTGGATTCGATTTCGCTCCATCGGGAGCCCGATCAAGAAACTGAACATTGTCGGCCACAATGTCAGCTGCTTTTCGCCTGACACCCTGGCTGTCATCATAAGAGCGGATCTGCAGTCTGCCGGTAACAGCGGCCAACCTGCCTTTTTTAAGATAATTAGCGCATGTTTCCGCCAACTTTCTCCAGGTTACAATGTTTATAAAATCAGTTTCCCTTTCCCCCTGCTGATTGGTAAAGGGACGGTCAACTGCAAGTGTAAAAGTAGCAATTGGCACCCCACCACCGGCCGTATAGCGGAGTTCCGGATCATGGGTTAAGCGACCGATCAAAATTACCTGGTTTAACATTTGCCACACCGTCCTTCTTAATTTAGTATTCAGCATTTATTCGCCGGCAGCTTTTTCTTCTCCCGCCTGGTCTTCTGTGGATTCGATTTCCGGGGGTGTTTCGTCCTGCTCAGACTTATCAGGTTCTTCAAATGTTTCGGCTGCTTCAGTTTTAGCTTCTGTTTCTTCAGATGCAGCATTTTCAGCTGCCTCAGTCTTAGCTTCTGTTTCTTCAGATGCAGCATTTTCAGCTGCCTCAGTCTTAGCTTCTGTTTCTTCAGATGCAGCATTTTCAGCTGCAGCAGCTTCACTGGCCGCTTTCTTGGCTGCCGCCTCGAACTCTTGTTCGTCTGTGCGCACGATCATATAACGGACGATATTATCCGTAACCCTAAAGAAATGTTCGATTTCGGGAATGGTATTACCTTTACCGCTGAAGTAAACCAGGTAGTAGTGGCCTTCCTGATACTTTTTATCCACTTCATAAGCTAAACGCCGCTTACGCCAATCAAGGATCGTGTCAACTGTTCCTTCATTTTTGGAAATGGTAGCAGATAAGCCCTGTAAAACTTCTTCGTGCTCTTCCTTTTCCAGTTCCGGACTAATAATGATCATCGCTTCATATAGTTCCATAGATTTCACCTCCCTCTGGACTAATGGCCCCTTAGCTTAGTAAGGAGCAGGGACTAACCTGAGTAATAATAGCATATCTGCAGTTACAGGGCAAGCTCTGTCAATTATCATAAGCAGGATCACGTTTAATCAATTCTATAAACCCTTTTATCATGCCGGCAACAGGCACTGCCAGGACCATGCCGAGAAGACCGGCCAGGCTGCCGCCGGCCAGTATTGCTACGATTACGGTAATCGGCTTTAACTTAACGGCCCGACCGAGAACCACCGGCGCCAGAAACATACCGTCCAGAATCTGGATTGCCACATAAATAATGATAATCAACAACGGGGAGGGAGTGAGCGGAGACAGACTCAACAATACTGCGGGTACAGCCGCAATATACGGCCCGAGATAAAGAATAAAATTAAAGATACCGGCCAGCACACCCAATAAAAGAACATAGGGCATACCAATGATAGAAAGAACAAGCCCGGTAACAACACCGACGATCAGGCAGCGAAGAAGGGAGCCGCGAATAAAAGTTCCCACATTGGTATCCACTATATGAAGAAATTCTTTCGCCAGGGAACGGCTGCCTGGAGGAACTAGATCTATAAACTGGGCTCTAACTGAGTGAAAGTCATAAAGCAGGTAAAAAACAAGAAATAGCACCAGGATAAAATCAACAGTTCCAGTAATTAAGAACAGTGATGCTTCAGCAAGGTATTCTAAAGCCTGATGCATGTTTTCCGAAATACTTACAACAAATCCTCTTACCTCATCTTCAATATCAAGGGCTATTGTTTGTTGGGTAAGCCAGGAAAGAACCTCTTGAATCCTGACCAGATGATGTGGAAAACTATCGACCAGCTCATTAATCTCGTAGTAGACTACCGGAACAAGCAGGCTAACCACAAAAGTACAGAACAGTAAAAATAACAAAAACACAAAAGCTGTAGCCAGGCCATGATTAAATCGAAACTTTTTCTTCAAATAGATAAGCAGTGGATATAGAATATAAACAATAAGAGCACTAATCAGAAGCAGGCCCACCAACCAGGTGATCCTGTTTAAAAATAAAATGGCGCCGGCTATTAAAATCAGTAGAGAGATCAGGCGAAGAGCAAAAACCCACTGTTTATCCATTAAACTCATCTCCCTGCTTAGTTGCGAAAACGGAAATAGAAAACATCTCCATCTTGGGCCCGGTAGTCCCGACCCTCGATATGACTGAGCCCTTTTGCCCGGGCCCGGGCAAGCCCGCCTTCGTTAACCAGGCAATCCCATGAGGCAACTTCTGCATTGATGAAACCGCTTTCAATATCTGAGTGGACCTTGCCCGCAGCTTCAACAGCTCTTATTCCGGCAGGAACTACCCATGCCTTAGCTTCAGTTCCCTTTACTGTATAAAACGTGACCAGGTTGAGGCGGTTATAACACTCCTGCAACAGCCTATCGGTTTGGCTTTCTTTTAAACCATAGGCTTCCAGAAAAGGCTCACGTTCTGGCTGAGGCAAATCTGCAAGTTCGGCTTCCAGGCGGCCACAGATAAGAACAACTATATCTTTAGACGGGAATGAAGAAAAAGCAGAATCCATATAGTTATCTTCAGAAAGGTTATAAACATAGATCACTTCTTTATGGGTTAACAATGAGAGCTGATTTAGCAACACTTTTTCTTCAGGGGCAAAGGTCATTGCCCGCAGCGGCAGTCCCTGGTTCAGGTGCTCCTCAAGGCGTAAAAGCAGGTCTAGTTCAAACTGCGCAGTTTTTTCTCCGCTTCTAAGCTTCGGTTCTACTTTCTGTCGCCGCCTGGCCAGAACATCCAGATCAGCAAAACAAAGTTCTAGGTTAACAGCTTCCGTTCGGGCTTCCAGATCATCAACCCTTTCCAACGAACTGCTGAATCCAGCCAGAACATGAATCAAAAGATCCACGCTTCTCAAGTGTCCCAAAAATTGGTTGCCCAGACCTTCGCCTCGACTGGCGCCTTCGACTAAACCGGCTACGTCAATTATTTCAATTGCGGCAGGAGTAATTTTTTCTGATCTACTTATTTCAGCAAGGGCTGATAAGCGCTGATCCGGCAGAGGAACAAAAGCCTTATTAGGATCGATGGTGGAAAACGGGTAGTTTTCTATCGTCACGTCCAGGGCTGTAAGAGCCTTAAATAGAGTAGATTTTCCGGCATTGGGCAATCCGACAATCCCGCAGCTCCAGCCCATAACAAAACCCTCCCGGGTTAAACATCTTCTTCAGAGAGCACACCCTTGACCCTTCGTTCGAAACGTCCGCGTGGGAGAAGCACACTACGGCCGCATTTTTCACACTTAATCCGGAAGTCCATTCCCACTCTGATTATACGCCAAGAGTTAGCGCCGCAGGGATGGCCTTTTTTCATCTGAACATGCTGACCAACATGATATTGAGTCACCTGTAACGACCACCGGCCTTTTACAGCTCTCCTAAGACACTGCTAATCTGTTTATATACCCCATCTATATCCTGATTGCCGTCAATCGGGCTGAGCAACCCTCTTTCCTGGTAAAAATCAATTAAAGGCTCCGTTTGTTTTTTATATACTTCCAATCGTTCCTGCACAGTTTCAAGACTGTCATCGTCCCTCTGATAGAGATCTCCGCCACATTGATCGCAAACGTTACGCACTTTAGGTGGCTTAAACTTAAGATGATAACTTGCCCCGCAAACAGAACAGACCCGCCTTCCGGTCAAACGCTTAATAAGTTCGCTTTCGTCAACCTCGATTGAAAAAACCATGTTAAGTGTAACTTTTAACTCAGGCAGAGCTTTTTCCAGGAACACGGCCTGTTCTACTGTACGCGGAAACCCATCGAACAGAGCTCCTTTCTTACCTTCAGCATCCATCAATCGCACTTTTACTATGTCCACTACAAGATCATCAGGAACAAGCTGGCCCTGATCCATATATTGACGTGCCTTACGGCCCAATTCATTATTATCCTTGACTGCGCTTCGCAAAATGTCCCCTGTAGAGATATAAGCAAGATCGAATTCACTTGTAATTTTTTCTGCCTGCGTACCCTTACCCGATCCCGGTGGTCCCAGTAGAACTATCAGCATATAAATACCTCGCTTTTCAAAGCTTCTGATGTTGTGCTAGACTTTACTGTTCTTCTTTTCAGCCTTGATTCCTGCTAACAGGACTAACCTTAGCTGCTTGCAAAAAAATGAAAGCAATAATGATTGCCTCACAAGTCCGGGAGCCTTAAAACAACAGGAAGGAAGCACGGTTATGTAGTGCTTCCCAGGTTAATATCGATACTTATTATATTAAAGTGCAGTGGTTGTTTTCCCTGCCACGGAATCTTTATTTAAAGCCCCGGGCTGCCTATTTTTTTCAGGTGTTTCAGCGGACGGCGGCTTATAGTTCGATTCCTGCCTGCCCGTGTCTTTTTCATCCGGTTTTTTATGCATTTCAATATCTCCGGACAATACCGCGCCTTCCTCGATCACAAGACCGTTGGTTTTAAAGGTACCTGCAGCAGTTGCCGTCTTTTTTAGCTCCAGTTTACCTTCTGCTTCAAGAGCTCCCTTGTAGGAACCTGCTATCGTTACATTGCGGGCTTTTAAATCGACTGAAACCGTACCGCTTTCACCGATAATGACGTCGCCTTTATTAATAACACTTCCCTGTGCTTCACCGTCAATGCGGATTAACCCTTTACCGTTAATAGTTCCTTCAAAATGCGTGTCTTTGCCAATAATTGTATCAACCTTGTCAGACGTTATTTCCAAATTGTCTTTTTTAAACAAAACAACTGCCTCCTTTACCTGCTATTGCTTATTCATATAGTTAGACGGATTAACCGGTAACCCGCTATGATGTACCTCGTAATGCAAGTGCGTACCGGTGGTCCGACCCGATGCGCCCATGTACCCAATTCTATCGCCTCTTTCAACAAAATCCCCTACAGACACTGAAAAGCCGGAAAGGTGCGCATAATGGGTTTCATATCTGTAACCGTGATCAATTATAATTAAGTTGCCAAAACTGCCACGGTACCCGGTAAAAACAACCTCTCCAGGCGCTGTAGCATATATAGCAGAACCATGCGCCCCGATTATATCTACACCGGTGTGGAACTGGTAACCGCTTTTAGTATAAGGTATGCTCCGGACACCAAAGCCGGAAGAAACCCGTCCTCGCGCAGGCCAGATTGATGGCTTAGCTTTGGCTTTAGACACATATTCCCCCACAGAGTCAAGAGTTTCAGTGCGCTCAGGAACAACACTCTGCAACAGGGAAAGGTTGTTAACTGTTCTTTCAAGGACACCGCCTGCAGAAGAACGGCTACCATAAGAACGCACAGTCTCGTGACCTTCTGCAGCATGAAGCATATTAGGACTGCTGTTAAAATGTTGGTCTTGCAGTGGATCTTGATTATTATTTTCAAGCTCACCGGGTTTTAGTTCCAATTTTTCTGTAACCAGCTCCACAAGTTCATCAACCGCATATACCTGCTCCATCATTTTTTGAGTTTCCACCGCCAGCGCATCAATTTCCTCTTGCTGAACCCTGCTTAGCTGCCTTAAGATTTCAGCTTCTTCAGCTTCAGCAGCAACCTTGAGATAAGAATAACTCAACACACACATACCAACTGCAACCAGAGCCAATAGGCCGACAGCGATCTGCACCAAATAAAGAGGAATCCGAAAGCTGTAAGTAGCTTCTTCAGAATGTGGAACAATCATTACTGTAAAGCAACGTTTTTTATTAGATACTGACATAGATACCGTTTCCCTTTCATTTAAACAAACAACAAACTTTGCAATCTTAGATCCTGTGTTGTGCCGCGCAGTCACTTTTGTCATGATGATAAAGCTTTTTTGATTAGCGCTACCCGCCATAACTACATTCTGTCCGAGAATGCAAAGCTATACTTAATTATAACATGAATGGTCAATGTCAACCACACGCCGCCCATCAGCAACACAAAGCGAAAGTGCGTTTTCACATTATAACAAGCAGCAATACTGCTCCCTCATTTAAAGTGAAAATAAACCTAAAGCAAAAATGTTTCACGTGAAACAATATCCATGCGCGTGACATGGTGTTGTTTCACGTGAAACATTTCGATTAAATCCCTTCGGGCAAGAGTTTTGCTATTAAGCGCTCCAGGTCGTCATCGCTGTAGTAATATATTTCAATGGTTCCGCCATTTTTTCCCTTTCTCAGCTTAACCTTTGTTCCCAGGGATCGCTGGATTTGCAGTTGCAGTTCTGCGCTCAGGGGATCCTGGACAGCTTCTGTCTGCGCTTCCTTCTTTTCAACTTTTCCTTTTTCTGTGTTAATAGTTGTGGCCATTTTTTCTGCTTCTCGTGACGAAAGGCCTTCATCGACAATTTGTCTGGCGGCCCTCTCTTGTAGCTCAGGATCATTAATGGCCAGCAATGGGCGGACCTGGCCCGGGGTCAACGATCCTTCCGCCAGTGAGCTCAATATCGAATCCGGCAGAGCAAGAAGCCTGATGCTGTTGGCAATCGAAGGCCGGCTGCGACCGATCCGTCTGGCCAACTCCTCCTGCGTATAGTTAAAATCCTGCATCAACTTTTTGTAGGCAAGCGCTTCCTCCACGGGATTTAAGTCTTCACGCTGTAAATTTTCGATTAAGGCGATTTCCAGCATAGTGTTCTTGTCTATCGCTCTTACTACAGCCGGCACCGTCTCGAGGCCCGCAATGCGAGCCGCCCGGCATCTGCGTTCCCCGGCCACAAGTATGTACTGGTTATCTTCCCCTCCTGGTGATACAACCACGGCCTGCAGCACACCATGCTCCTTTATTGATGACGCAAGTTCTTTTAGTTTCTCATCGTTAAATGTTCTGCGTGGCTGAAATGGATTTGGCTTAATTAAATCCAGTTTAATTTCGCTTGTTTCCGCCGAGCTTGCTAAAGCATCAGGAATAAGCGCACCCAGGCCTCTACCCAGCCGTCTTTTTTCACTCATTTTTCAATACCTCCCGAGCCAGGGCAAGATGAAGCTCCGCTCCCCTGCTGCGTGGGTCATATTCCAGGATATGCTTGCCGTAACTGGGCGCTTCGCTTAAGCGAACATTACGGGGTATAACTGTATGATAAACATATTGCTTAAAATAACTTCTGACTTCTTCTGCCACCTGTTCTGAAAGATTCGTTCTTGTATCATACATTGTTAATACAACCCCCTCAATGTTCAAGTCTTTATTAAGATGCTTGCGGACAAGAGTGATTGTATTCATCAACTGGCCCAGCCCTTCCAGGGCATAGTATTCGCACTGGATCGGTATGATAACGCCATTAGCCGCGTTCATTGCATTAAGGGTCAACAACCCCAGCGAAGGCGGGCAGTCTATAATAATAAAATGGTAGTTATTTAAGATTTGAACCAGGGCCCGTTTTAACTTCTCCTCCCGCGAAACCATTGAAACCAGTTCTATTTCCGCGCCTGCCAGTTGGATAGTTGCCGGAACCACGTAAAAGTTTTCCCAGCGTGTGGGCAATACCAGCTTATCTAAAGGCATTTCATCAATTAAAGAGTTGTATATACATGCCTTGATCCCCTTTTTTGAAAGGCCGACCCCGCTGGTTGCGTTACCCTGCGGATCAATATCTATCAACAAAACCTTTGCTCCCAGCTTGGCCAGTGATGCGCTTAAGTTAATCGCTGTGGTGGTTTTCCCTACGCCACCCTTCTGGTTTGCAACCGCCAGAACACGCGCCATTTGCTATCTCTCCTAACTGTTGGCTGACTTTCGTAGTTTGTTATTCCTAATCCTGACCCCATTTAGTGGTATCCAAACCGATTAGCATAACTATGGGACAGGGTAGCAACGCCATTATGCTCAAAGCATTATTTCTCTATAATGTCAGTGCTAAAGCTATAAGCCATAGCCTTTTTATCTGGACTGCTTAAGCAAGTCTTTGCTCATCGCTCGCTGAGTCGCATTCGATAACAGGAGCGGCCTTCAAGAGACAGCAAGTAAACAAGATGCCCTTCTGTCTTCTATCCCTTTCGATTCGCCCGCGATCTCTTTTTGTCTCGCGCACCGTTAAGGCCTGCGCTTCTAATCCGCTCTGGTTGCCTCGTTTAAAGCTGCAAATGCCTGGAATTAAGCTTATTCGACAATGGTTATGTTTTTACAATAACAAAGAGGTAGTTTATTAGCAGGTATAAGTTACAGCTG
>SLHT01000200.1 GCA_007136055.1 Syntrophomonadaceae bacterium | reverse complement strand
TTCAGCCACCCTGACAAAATCAGGGCTGCCTTCCAACGATGTATAAGAATAGCGCTTATTGTAAAAAATATCCTGCCATTGTCGGACCATACCCAGAAAATTGTTGTTGATCAGGGCGATAGTCAGATCAATTTGATTATAAACTGCTGTGGCCAGCTCCTGGATATTCATCTGAAAACTGCCGTCTCCACTGATACATATCACTTTTTTATCGGGAGCAGCCAGCTTTGCGCCAATTGCCGCTGGAAACCCGTAGCCCATGGTTCCCAGGCCTCCGGAGGTTATAAAAGTACAGGGTTCCCGCACGATGAAGTGTTGGGCCGACCACATCTGATGTTGGCCGACATCTGTTGCTACAATTGTGTTCTCGCCGCTCAATCTGCTCAGCTCCCTGATCACAAACTGAGGCTTTAGTCCTTTCTCTGCAGAAATTAGGCCAAGAGGCATTGGATATTTCTCCTGCCATGTGTAAATCTGCTTAAGCCAATCGGCTGTATTGCCGGGACGCAGCTTTCTGAGCAACTCTTCCAATACCAGCCTGACATCGCCGACAATGGGAATATCAATAGCGACATTCTTTCCGATTTCTGCCGGGTCTATATCAATATGAATAATTTTGGCGTTTTTGGCAAACGATTCGAGTTTGCCTGTCACCCGATCATCAAAACGAACACCGGTAGCTATAATCAGGTCGGCTTCGGTTAAAGCATAGTTGGCGGTTACACTGCCGTGCATTCCGGGCATACCAAGAAACAATGGCTTATCACCCGGGTAAGCGCCCAGGCCCATCAGTGAAAGGATTACCGGAATTTGTGCTTTTTCCGCCAGATCGCGCAGGGCGCCTGAAGCTCCCGACCTGATTAAACCACCGCCCCCGAAGATCACCGGTTTTTTGGCATCGCGGATTGCTTTAACCGCCCTGCTGACCTGGCCGGCATGGCCGCCATAGGTAGGCTTATAACCTGGAATTTCGCACTGAGTATTGTAGTCAAAGTAGGCTTCCTGGTCAAATATATCTTTTGGCACGTCGATCAAGACTGGTCCGCGCCGCCCTGTGGAGGCAATGTAGAAAGCCTCAGCTAATACAAGGGGCAGCTCTTCTATGTCCTTAACAAGATAATTATGCTTGGTAACAGGAATAGTAATTCCGGTAATATCTGCTTCCTGAAAAGCGTCGGTGCCGATAAAGTTTTTAGGGACCTGGCCTGAAATCAAGACCATCGGGACAGAGTCCATGTAGGCAGTGGCAATGCCTGTAACCAGGTTGGTCGCTCCGGGGCCGGAAGTTGCAAAAACGACACCTGGTTTACCTGTTACCCGGGCATAACCATCTGCTGCATGTACAGCTGCCTGTTCATGTCTTACCAGCAGGTGCTTTATTGGATCATCATAAAGCTGATCATACAGGGGTAAGACAGCGCCACCAGGAAATCCGAAAACAATTTCGACCCCCTCTTTGTGGAGAGCCGATAAGATCATAGCCGAACCTTTGGTAAGTTTTTTCTTCACAAAAAATCACCTGCTTCTGGTAATTTATCTCTTGTTTTAAGCTTCGTCTAGAACAGCACCGCTACCGGCAGAAGACACCTGCCGGGCATAGCGTTTCAGGTAGCCGTGATTAATTTTTGGCTCTGGTGCCCGCCATGTTTCTTTCCGCCTGCGCAGTTCATCTGCTGCTACCTTTAACTCCAGGGAATGACCCGGCAGGTCTATGGAAATTTGATCTCCGTCTTTCACCAGGCCAATCAAACCACCTGCAGCTGCTTCAGGGGAGACATGACCAATTGAAGCTCCCTTGGTAGCCCCGGAAAAACGGCCATCTGTAATCAGGGCCACTTTTTCATCAAGACCCATGCCCGCCAAAACCGATGTCGGCGCCAACATTTCACGCATGCCGGGACCGCCGCGCGGGCCTTCGTAGCGAATGACAATAACGCATCCTTCCGTTATAAGGCCGTTGTTAATTGCTTCCACGGCACTTTCTTCACTATCAAAAACCATGGCGGTACCTGTGAATCTCTGCATTGCATCAGATACCGCACCCTGCTTAACTACAGCTCCGTCAGGCGCAAGGTTGCCAAAAAGCACTGCCAAGCCACCCTGCGGGCGACGTGGTTCTTTTACGCTGCGGATTACTGCCCGATCGGTTACTGCAACCCCAACAGCATTTTCAGCAATATTTTTCCCTGTAACAGTAAGCAGGGCAGGATTGAGCAGTTTGGCTTCAAGCAGTTCGCTAATTACGGCTGTAACCCCTCCGGCCCTGTGTAAGTCTTCAATGCGATCGGAACCGGCAGGGCTGAGCAGGCAAAGTTGCGGAGTGCGGCTGCTTATTTCATTAACACTGCTTAGATCTATTTTAAACCCGCACTCATGGGCCAGGGCTGTAAGGTGAAGGAGTGTGTTGGTCGAGCAACCCAGGGCCATGTCGACGGCCAGGGCATTATTAAAAGCTTCACGGACTAAGATTTTGTCGGCCCCGATCCCCTTACGCAGTAAATTCATAATCTGGATTCCCGCCTCTTTGGCCAACTGAATGCGATCAGCGCTAACCGCAAGAACAGTTCCATTGCCGGGCAAGGCCAGTCCCAGGGCTTCGGCCATACAATTCATTGAATTAGCGGTGAACATCCCGGCACAGGAACCGCAACCAGGACAAGCTTTTTTCTCCATATCTTCAAGCTCTTTTTCGGATATGCGGCCCGATCGGACCGCGCCGACGCCCTCAAATACGCTGCTCAAGTCAATTTTAGCGCCCTTTTGCACACCTGCCAGCATCGGCCCCCCACTGACCAGTATTGACGGCAGCTTTAACCTTGCCGCAGCCATCATCATACCGGGGGTAATTTTGTCACAATTTGTGATCAACACAAGGGCATCAAAACAATGTGCTTCAACCATAAGCTCAATACTGTCGGCAACAATTTCCCGGCTGGCCAGGGAGTAATGCATTCCGGCGTGGTTCATGGCAATACCGTCGCAAATCGCTATAGTCGAAAACAAAATGGGAGTGCCGCCATTTATCCTCACTCCTGTTTTAACCGCTTCGGCAATACTATTCAAGTGTATATGGCCCGGCACAATTTCATTTGCTGAATTGACAATGCCAACCAGCGGACGTTTAAGCTCTTCGGGATGGAAACCAGACGCCCTGAAGAGAGAGCGGTGCGGGGCTCGATCTATGCCCCTGGTCACTTTATGGCTTCGCATGAATTAACACCTCCTGGTCAGTAAACATTGAACCAATATATAACTTAAGCTCAAATAATGCTTTCTTCTGGTTTCTAATTACCGACTTCTGACTCCTGATTACAGCGGTGTTCCCTCATTTTGGGTCAATGCACGGAACTTTTCCATCAGACGACGGGTAACCGGACCGGGTTTGCCGGCTCCAATAG
Source organism: Syntrophomonadaceae bacterium (assembly GCA_007136055.1). Taxonomy (GTDB): domain Bacteria; phylum Bacillota; class Dethiobacteria; order DTU022; family DTU022; genus T3SED10-7. The sequence continues at coordinate 1,958 of SLHT01000200.1, read as the reverse complement.
TGCGCATATCTGCTTCAATGACGGGAATAACTTCTGCCGCAGTTCCGGTCAGGAAACACTCATCGGACACATAAACATCGTGGCGGGTAAAGGGCGTTTCCTCAATAGGAATATTTTCCTGCCTTGCCAGATCAATTACCGCTGCCCGGGTAATGCCTTCCAGGATTCCGAGGTAAGGCGGCGGCGTAATTAACTTGCCTTTACGGTATATAAAGATATTATCACCGGTGCCTTCGCAAACATAACCCTGGCCGCTCATCATCAGTGCCTCCAAAACGCCTGCCCTGTTGGCTTCAATCTTGGCAAGAATGTTATTAAGGTAGTTGAGCGATTTTAGCTTTGGATCGAGGGCATCCGCAACATTGCGGCGGGTAGACACGGTAATCACCGTAAGCCCTTCTTCATAAAGCTCTTCCGGGTAAAGAACAATTTTATCGGCAATTATGACTACCTGGGACTCCTTGCATTTGCGTGGATCCAGACCCAAATCACCGACTCCGCGGGAAACCACCAGCCTGATATAAGCATCTCTCAGCTTGTTGGCATTGACTGTATCGACAACAGCTTGAATCATGTCCTGTTTGCTGTAAGCAATCGGCACCATAATCGAATGAGCTGACTCGTATAACCTCTGCACATGCTCTTCCAGCTTAAAAACCCGCCCGTTGTAGGCCCTGATCCCTTCAAATACCCCATCACCATAGAGGTAACCGTGATCAAAAACAGAGACAACTGCTTCGTTTTCCGGCACCAACCTGCCGTTCATAAAGATTATCCGGTTCATCTGGATCGCCCCTTCGCTTAAAGTGTATAAAAATATAAAAATACCCCCCGCCCAAAGGGGCGAAGGGACTTCCTCCGCGGTACCACCCTTTTTAATGCTTTCCTTTAAACATTATAAGTAATGCCTCTCATTGATCGTGATAACGGTATCAACCCGGCCCGGCCTACTCTGTTTTCAAACGGGCGGCTCCGGACCGACTTTCGGCAATATACTTTACCGGTTTTCAGCTATCCCGGCTCTCTGAAAAAGTCCTACTGCTTACTCCTGTCCTTCTTCGCCTTTACAGTAAAAGATTGCCTTTAATTATAGCTCTCAAGTAATTATGTGTCAACAATTTGGCCCTGTTTTTATGGGCAAATTTTATTTTACCCGGTTTTCTGTCGAGTGTTAAGCGGAACACCTTATCCTGCCGGATATACTTTATTAATATCGTCACTCCAGATCAGGGTTTCATCAACTGCATTTAAGGCTTCAAGGATCGGGCCGTTTTGTTCATTTATCTTATCGGCAACCTTATTGGCAGCCTTGTTCCCACTGCAGCTGCTCTTTAACTCCAGGGGGGGCAGCAGACCTTTACGTCTTTTAAAAAATTCAAGGGCAACATTGGGGAAAATCAGGTAAGAGAGGATATCTTCATCCTGCTCGATATATTCCTCAATTTCTTTGCTTGCTTCTGCTAACTGCGGTTTAAGCAGATCGGCCGGTCTGCCCGTAATCGGTTTTTCGCCTTTAAGAACCTGCTTCAGAAGATTAGAATCAATCTCGCCCGGTGGTTTACCGTAAAGGCCGCGCAGATAGTTTTTTGTTTCCGTTGACACCAGCTTATAACGTTCACCGGTTAGGACATTAGCTACCGCTTGGGAACCGACAATCTGACTGCTGGGCGTTACCAGGGGCGGGTAGCCGAGATCAGCCCGAACCCTGGGTACTTCGGCAAGCACTTCCTTGAAAAGATGTGTCGCTTTTTGTTCCGCTAACTGTGAGGCCAAATTTGAGATCATCCCGCCGGGAATTTGATAATTGAGGACATTTGTATCAACGCCCATGACCTCCCGCGGGATTTCATAGCCGCAGCTAATCTCCTGAAAATGCGCGCTGACCTTTGAAAGCAGCTCGAGGTCCAACCCGGTATCGTAAATAGTTCCCTTAAAAGCGGCAACCATACTGTCGGTAG
>SLHT01000241.1 GCA_007136055.1 Syntrophomonadaceae bacterium | reverse complement strand
TCTTTAAATTTTAGAGTTTAAATGATTACGTTATATATTATTTTGCTGTTACCCTTGCTTTATCCTTTTTATTCTGTTATAATCCAAAAATAATTAATGAAACAAAGCGTTGAAGGGGAAAAATACTTTGGCGGTTCATCCAGAGAGAGGCTCCTTGGCTGAAAGAGCCTCTGGTAGCCAAAGGAATAAGCCACCCCGGAGCTGTGGTCCTGAAATGGCTTTAATCCACTAAGGACCGCCGGTTGCAAAGCCGTTATCGACAACGAGGGGCTCGATTTTGGGGCAACTAGAGTGGTACCGCGGGATATTAGTCCGTCTCTTAATTTTTAAGAGACGGGCTTTTTGAATTTAAGATGTTTTATAACAAAAAAAGAGCGGGTTATCGGGGGAGGCAGTTAAAATGAATGTTAAATGGGATAACTTTTTTGCAGAGCGCACGAAGCATATTACCGGTTCACAAATCCGTCAGTTTTTTGCCCTGACAGAACGACCGGAAGTAATCTCTTTTGCGGGCGGATTCCCGGGAAACGACTTTTTTCCTCGCGAACACATTGCCCGGGCTTTGTCCAAATTGGTTATGGAAGAAAGTTGTCAGGCATTGCAGTACGGCCCTACCGAAGGCAGTTATGACCTGCGCGATCTGGTTGCCGAAAGGATGCGCCGTGAAGGAGCGGTATGCGAAACCGGCAACCTGGTTATTACCGACGGATCCCAGCAGGGTCTTGACCTGCTCTGCCGTATCCTGGTCAATACGGATCAACCTGTTTTGGTCGAAGATCCTGCTTATATCGGGGGAATGAGCGCAATCAAGTCTTACGGCGGCATTCCGAAAGGTATTGAAATGGATAGTGAAGGTCCCATCCCTGCAAAAATGGAACAGTTTATTGTTAAGCTTACCGAGGAAGGGAATCCGCCGCAAATATTTTATACCGTTCCTAATTTCCAGAACCCGACAGGGCTTACCACCAGCCTCCAGAGGCGTTACGAAATCCTGGATATCGCGTCCCGCTATAATTTGTTAATTCTTGAAGATAACCCTTACGGACCTCTCTGCTATGAAGGTGAAGTGCCTCCTTCCTACATTTCACTTGACCGCGAAGACCGGGTTATTTATCTCGGTTCTTATTCGAAAGTGCTTATTCCGGGGATTCGGATCGGCTGGTTGGCCGGACCAAAACCGTTGATTGAAAAAGTAACCCTGGCCAAGCAAACAGCCGACCTCTGTTCTAGTTCTCTGGGCCAACAGCTGGCTTGTTTCCTCTCCCGGGAAGGTTACCTGGACAGGCACATTATGCGCCTGGCAGAGCTGTACCGTGAAAAAAGAAATGCCATGGTCGAGGCCATGAAGCGCTACTTCCCGGCCGGGGTAAAATTTAACATCCCGAGGGGCGGCTTTTTTATCTGGGTTGACTTCCCCGATTATTATCCCACCAGCAGGGAACTGCTTGAGCTGGCCCTAACACGGAATGTCGCTTTCGTTCACGGAGAAGGTTTTTCCTGTAACGGCGGGGGCAAATACAGCGCGCGCTTCTCCTTCAGTCAACCCGACATAGAAGATATTACCCGGGGCATAAAACTAATCGGTGAACTTCTCCATGATATAGAAACAAAATGCGTTATAAAAGCTATGGGGCAGTAATAAATAATGACTGTTCAGCAGCAAATGCTATATAATAAGTAAAGACTCAACCTTTTCCTATGAAATAAGCTGTTTTGCTTTTTGTTACCCGGGAGGAAATGCCGATGAAAGAGTTGGTTATCGTTGATAGTGGAAGCGCTAACTTGTACAGTATTTATAAAGCCTGTGAAATGGTCTCCCTAAATCCTCAAATATCTAACAACCCCGTAATAATCGCTGCCGCAAAAGCAGTTATATTCCCCGGGGTTGGTTTTTTCGATCACGCCGCAAAAGCTATGAAAGAAAATAAATTAACAGACGCCCTGCTTAAAGTTGTAGCGGACAAAAAGCCACTGCTGGGCATATGTTTGGGCATGCAGCTTCTATTTTCGGAAAGTGAAGAGTCCATCAAAACAAAAAATGTGGTCAGGGGTTTAAATGCCATCAGCGGCAAGGTAAAAAGATTTCCAGCCGGTTTGCCCGTCCCCCATGTCGGTTGGAATAAGGCTGTTCCTGTTGGCAAACACTCCCTTTTTGAGGGACTCTATGAGGATGCTTATTTCTATTTCACCCACTCTTACTACGTGCTACCAGATCAAAATCGTTATACCCTGGCTCTGACCGAGTACGGCTTCCCCTTTACTTCTGCTGTGGCCGACGGCAATCTTATAGGGGTGCAATTTCACCCCGAAAAGAGCGGCCCGGCAGGCTTGCGCCTGCTCAGTAATTTTGGTAAGATTATAGCCGATCAGCACTAAGGAAATAATTAGTTTAAATATTAAATAAGGGGATACCAATCATGCTGGCGAAGAGAATTATACCCTGTCTGGATGTGCGGGACGGCCGAGTAGTAAAAGGCACCCGCTTTGTTAATATCAGGGACGCAGGAGACCCTGTGGAAAGAGCTGCTTTTTATAATAGTGAAGGAGCAGATGAAATTGTCTTTCTAGACATTACCGCTTCAGTCGAAGGACGCAGGGCAATTATCGATGTTGTACGTAAAACCGCTGAAGTTGTTTTTATTCCACTCACCGTCGGCGGCGGGATTGATTCCACCTTATTTATGCAGGAGTTATTGCAATCGGGAGCAGATAAGGTTTCTTTAAACACTGCCGCCCTCAAAAACCCCGGGTTATTAAAGGAAGGCGCTGAACAGTTTGGCAGCCAGTGTATTGTTGCCGCTATCGACGCCTGCCGGGTGGACAAAACAGTGCAGAACGATACTTTGAAGTGGGAAGTTTACAGCCACGGTGGCCGAAAGGCAACGGGACGCGATTTAATCGAGTGGGTTAAGGAAGTTGAAGATATGGGTGCAGGGGAAATACTGTTAACTTCAATGGATGCCGACGGCACTTTAGACGGCTACGATACTGAAATGTTAGCGGCGGTGACAGATGCAGTCGACATCCCGGTTATAGCCTCGGGCGGAGCGGGCACATTAGAGCATCTGTATGATGCTTTAACCAAAGGCAACGCTCACGCCGTCCTGGCAGCATCAATTTTGCACTACGGCACCTTCACTATCACCGAGATTAAGGATTATCTTGCTTCAAAAGGATTGCCGGTACGGCCGGCTAACAAATAACAACCATGATTTTAGAGAGGAGTTTTTGCAATGAAGGAACAGGGTACTTTTCGGGTTAAGAAAGGTATGGCTCAAATGCAAAAAGGCGGCGTGATCATGGATGTCACCAACGTCGAACAGGCCCGGATTGCTGAAAAAGCTGGAGCTGTTGCTGTAATGGCCTTAGAACGTGTTCCGTCCGATATAAGGGCGGCCGGTGGTGTGGCCAGGATGGCCGACCCCGAAATGATAATGAGCATTATGGATACGGTTACAATCCCGGTTATGGCCAAGGTACGGATCGGCCATTTTGCCGAAGCCCAGATATTAGAAGAACTCGGGGTTGATTATATAGACGAAAGCGAAGTCCTCACCCCTGCCGACGAACAGTATCATGTCAACAAACATCTATTCAAAGTTCCTTTTGTCTGCGGAGCCAGGGATCTAGGTGAAGCCCTGCGCCGCATTTCTGAAGGAGCGGCAATGATCCGGACCAAGGGTGAACCGGGAACCGGCAACGTGGTCGAAGCTGTTCGCCACATGCGCAAAGTTATGGACCAGGTCCGCCAGGTAATCAGCAAGGCTGATGATGAACTGGTCGTTCTGGCCAGGGAAATTGGTGTGTCGCTGGAACTTTTAAAAGAAGTGCGCAGCGCGGGGCGCCTGCCCGTTGTTAATTTTGCAGCAGGAGGCATTGCCTCGCCTGCCGATGCATCTTTGATGATGCAGCTGGGCTCTGACGGTATTTTTGTCGGCTCCGGCATATTTAAATCGGAAAAACCACAGCTGGTAGCCGAAGCTATTGTCAAGGCCACCTTACACTATGACGATCCGAAGGTGCTGGTTGAAGTTTCAAGAAAGCTAGGCCATGCCATGCCCGGTTTGGAAATGTCAACCCTGACCGAAGCCGACAGAATGCAGGAACGGGGAATTTAGTAAATGAAAATAGGGGTTCTTTCTGTTCAGGGCGCCGTAACGGAACATATCAGGCACCTTGAACGCTGTGGTGTTGGTGCAGTGGCCGTAAAAAACAGGGAAAGCTTAAACGGCATCAGCGGTTTAATCATTCCCGGCGGAGAAAGCACAACCATTGGAAAGTTAATAGAAACTTTCGGCCTCGCTGACCTGATCCGGGAAAGAAACCGACAGGGAAGCCTGGCCGTTTTCGGTACATGCGCCGGAATGGTCCTGATCGCCCGCGACATCATTGACGGCATTAAAGGACAGCCCAAACTTGGTTTGATGGATATTACCGTACAGCGTAACGCTTTTGGCCGCCAAAAGGAAAGCTTTGAAACAGAAGTTGAATTTAAATCTTTTGATGCCCCGCTGACAGCCGTCTTTATCAGGGCCCCGATTATCGAAAAAGCCAGCCCCGAAGTTGAACCTCTCGCAAATATGCCCGAGGGCATTGTGGCCGCCAGGCAGGGTAATTTGCTGGCCACTTCCTTCCATCCCGAACTGACCGACGACTTGAGAGTGCACCAGTACTTTATTAGAATGTGCAAATGACTATGGAAACGGTCTATATGTATCGCACAGTCTGCCGTCCTTCTGTCGTCTCGTTATTCCCACTCGATTGTGCCGGGGGGCTTTGAGGTGATATCGTAAACTACGCGAGCTATGTCGGGAATTTCGCCCGTTATGCGCAGCGATGTTTTATCGAGCAGGCTGTGCGGCAAACGCGCCCAGTCTGCGGTCATGGCATCTTCAGAAACTACTGCTCTCAGAGCGATCACCGGGCCATAATGGCGGTCGTCTCCCTTTACACCCACCACCTTTACATCAGTCAGCACGGCAAAATACTGCCACATTTCCTCACTCAAACCGGCATCATTAAGTTCTTCCCTGAAAATAGCATCGGCCTGCTGTAAAAGGGCGAGCTTTTCAGCGGTAATATCGCCTATTATGCGCACTGCCAGACCCGGACCGGGAAAAGGCTGCCTTTTTAATATTGAATCGGGCAGACCCAGTTCGGCTCCGACCAGGCGCACTTCATCTTTAAACAATTCGCGCAGGGGCTCGACTAAATCAAAACCAAGTTCTGCGGGCAGCCCACCAACATTATGGTGCGACTTTATTACAGCGGCGCCGTTAACTGTGCCGCTTTCAATTACATCGGGATAAATTGTACCCTGGGCCAGAAAAGTTATATCGCCCATGGAAAGAGCTTTTTCCTT
>SLHT01000034.1 GCA_007136055.1 Syntrophomonadaceae bacterium | reverse complement strand
GAAGTCCGTCCCCTGCAGGAACTGGAAAAAATGCTCGAGGAGGTTGGCGTTTTTGTTGAGCTGGCGGACGAAAACGATCTCGGCGAAGCTGAAGCGTTAAGTGAAATCGGCTCGCTCATGGAAGATATTAAAGAGCGGCTTGATAAAATGGAGCTTCAGACTCTTTTTAGCGGCAGATATGATTTTTGCGATGCGATTATGTCCCTGCATCCGGGCGCCGGCGGATTGGAATCTCAGGATTGGGCCGAGATGCTGTTACGTATGTACAACCGGTGGAGTGAGCAAAAAGGTTTCCAGCTTGAGCTGGTAGACCTGCTTTCCGATGATGAAGCAGGGATTAAGAGCGCCACGATTATAATCCGTGGTTATGCTGCCTATGGGTACCTGCAGTCGGAAAAAGGCGTGCACCGTATGATCAGGATATCTCCTTTTGACACATCAAAACGGCGTCATACTTCATTTGCTTCTGTTGACGTCATTCCTGAGGTAGCAGAAGAAGAGTTCGTCATCAATCCAGACGATCTGAAGATTGATACCTTTCGCTCAAGCGGTGCGGGAGGCCAGCATGTCAATAAAACAGATTCTGCTGTCCGCATAACCCATCTCCCTACCGGGATTGTGGTCAGCTGTCAAAATGACCGTTCCCAACACAGTAACCGCCAGCAGGCTATGCTTGTCCTGCAGGCCAGGCTGGCCGGATTGAATCGGCAGGAACAGGCTGATGAGATCAATGCTGAACGCGGACACCAGAGAGAAATTGCCTGGGGGAGCCAGATCCGAACATATACCTTCCACCCCTTTACCCTGGTTAAAGATCATCGCACAGGGGTAGAAGTAGGCCAGGTGGAAGCCGTAATGGACGGCATGCTTGATCCCTTTATAGAAGCATTTTTGAATTGGAAAGCGCGCGGTAAAATTCCACTGAAGAAATAGGTGAAAAGTTGAGATTTAAAAAACTGCAGATCAGCAGGGGCGATGTGAAAACAGTTCTAATAGACCTGCTCGGGATCCTGGCCGGGTCGGTAATACTGGCCGTAGGTATGAATATGTTTATGGTGCCGAATATGCTTGCTCCCGGTGGAGTAAGCGGGCTTTCTGTCTTTGCCTACCATATTCTGGGGGTGCCGGTTGGCCTGACCATAATAGTTTTAAATATCCCCCTCTTCATTGTGGGCTATTTTGTTCTTGGAGCGCGGGTAGTGATCCAGAGTTTGTTCGGGACCTTTTTGTTTTCAATGGCCGTGGAAATCACCGCTCCTCTCCTCCCTGCGGCTACCGACGATTTGTTGCTGGCAGCAGTTTACGGAGGAATTGTTATGGGTTTGGGGGTCGGCCTGGTTTTCCGTTTTCGCAGTTCAACCGGCGGCACGGCTTTACTTTCGTTGATTATGGCCAAGACTTCCGGGATCAGTCCCGGCCAGGCTTTACTGTGGGGTGATCTATTTGTTCTGATCCTGGCAGTTTTTGTTTTTGGCAGTGAAGCAGCCATGTATGCGGCCCTGTCATTGTTTATTTCCATTAAGGTGATCGATGCAATTCTTGAAGGGCTCGGTTTGGCTAAATCAGCAATTATCATTACCCGTTACGGATCCAGGATAAATGAAAAGTTGATCTACGAGCTTGGCCGCGGTGTGACCAGGATTGAAGGGCAGGGTGGTTATACCGGTGAGGGACGCGAGGTTTTACTCTGCGTGGTGACACGCCAGCAAACAGGCCGCCTGAAATCGATTATCTATGAAGTTGATCCCGAAGCATTTGTGATCATCGGCAATGCCACGGAAGTTCATGGTGAAGGTTTTAAGAAAATGCAGCAGCAATGAAACGATTGTAATTTGCCAAATGACAAAAAATAGAGTAAAGTACTTTGCAGGATCATCTAATTTATTGTCGAAATATTAAATGTACCAGGATTATGTTAAGTATGCACAGGAAGGTTTGACTGCATGGTCGAAGCTAAATATTTGAGTATGAAATATGAAAAAGGCGGGCGTTATGCCCTGGAAAATTTAAATTTTCATATTGACCGCGGTGAGTTTGTGTTTTTTGTCGGATCGAGCGGCGCCGGCAAATCAACTCTTTTAAAGTTAATTATCAGGGAAATAAAACCTACTGATGGTGTTTTAAAAATATTTGGGCGAAACGTATCCCGCTTGCCGCGGCACAGGCTGCCCTACCTGCGCCGCAATATTGGGATGGTTTTTCAGGATTTCCGTTTAATGGAGGAGCGATCGGCTTTCGACAATGTTGCTTTTGCCATGGTGGTTACCGGGGCTTCCCGGCGGGAAATCCGTAAACGCGTGCCCCATGTTTTAAGCCTTGTTGGACTCCAAAACAAGGCTAAAGCCAGGGTTTGTGATTTATCGGGAGGCGAACTGCAGCGTGTCGGTTTAGCCCGGGCTATCGCTAATCGTCCGGCAATGATTATTGCCGATGAACCGACAGGTAATCTTGATCCGGGGACGACACTTGATATTATGAACTTGCTGCGCAGTATCAACCTGCGCGGGACAACTGTACTTGTCGCAACCCACAACCGGGAAATAGTCGATCGTTTTAAAAAGCGGGTGCTGTACCTGGAAAACGGAAAACTGGTTGGTGATGAACAGAAGGGGATTTATGCTCATGTTCATTAGCGGGTTTTTCTATATTATCGGCGAAACTGTAAAGGGTCTTTATCGTAACCGGTGGATGTGTATTACCTCGACCGGTGTAGTAGTAGTTACACTTTTTATGTTGGGTATCTTTATGCTTGTTAATATAAACCTGGGTCATATTACAGATACAGTTAAAGAACAGGTTGAGATAGTTGTTTACATAGACGACGATGCTGAACAGGAATCCCTTGACGAGCTCAGACAAAAACTTTTGTCACATAGCGACATAGATACAGTAACCTATGTATCAAGTGAAGAACATATGGCCCGCCTGCATCGTCAGTTAGGCGGTATGTTAGAAGGATATGATACGGAGCTGGAGAACCCCCTGCTTGCTTCGTATGAAATCAAGACCGTAGTTCCTGAATCAGTCGTTGCCCTGGCCGGGGAATTTGAAACATATCCCGCTGTTGCTAACGTTTTTTACGGACATGGTTACGTTGAAAGCCTTTTTGCTGTAACAGGGGTGGCGCAAATGGTTGGTCTGGCTTTAATGGCCGGTCTTTCAATTACAGCAGTATTTCTAATATCACACACAATCAAACTGACCGTAATGATGCGCAAGAGGGAAATCTCGATCATGAAGTATGTGGGGGCCACAAACTGGTTTATCCGCTGGCCTTTTGTCCTTGAAGGGCTTCTGATGGGTTTTGCAGGTGCAGTTTTGTCCCTGGTAGGACTTTATTATCTCTACCAGTATTCTGTTGAATGGGTTGCCGCGAACAACCTGGCATTTCTTAACCTGCTGCCTGTCCAGGCAGTTTTAATAGAATTGGCAACATACCTGGTTCCCCTGGGTACAGCGCTCGGGGTTTTAGGAAGTGTTTTTTCAATGGGCCGTTTTCTTAGGGTATAGAGAGATAGCTGATTATAAGCAGGGAGGAAAAAATTATGTTTTTCGGGAGAAATGCCTGGTTAATTGTCCTGCTTCTGTTGTTCTTTATAATTTCTATTCCGGGTGTGCCCGTCTCGGCAATCACCACTGATGAAATTGAAGAAAAACAGCAGGAACTCGAAGAAATTGAGAAAAGACGACGAGATGAAAAAAGTGCTCTTGAGCAGCGTTTAAACCGTGAAGCTGCCTTGAAAGAAGAAATGAAACTGCTTGAAAATGAGATTCAGGAGCTGCGCTGGGAGCAGGAACGGTTAACCGAGGAAATCAGGCTTTTAGTAGCAGATATCAGCGAGGCTGAAGCCGAACTTGAAGACGCCGAGGAGCTGCTTAAGTACCAGGAAAGTCTTTTGAAACTGCGCCTGCGGGCGATCCAGCAGCACGGGGTGGTTTCTTATGTTGAAGTTCTTTTCGAATCAAATAGTTTTTCGGATTTTTTAACCCGCTTGCACAGCTTAAGTATTATTGCTTCCAATGATTTAAGGCTGATTGAAGAGTTCCAACAAGAAAGAGACATCATTCAGGCCTGGAAAGATGAGTTAGAAGTCGATAAGGCAAACCTGGAAAACATGCGCGACCAGGTTGCCGCAAATGAAGCAAGAATGGAACAGGCTGTGCTTGAACGGGAAGATCTTTTAGGCGAACTGCAGGGAGAAATTACTCTAAACCTGAAGGCAATCCAAGCTCTTGAGCATGAAGCACAAAAGCTCGATGTCCTTATTAAGCAGTTAATAGCCGAAGCGCAGAGCCAGTTTTCAGGAATTGGAGGAGAACTGATCTGGCCAATCGAACCGCCGACCTGGATCAGTTCCGGGTACGGGTGGCGAAGAGATCCCTTCAGCGGGGCCCAGGCCTGGCATGGCGGAGTTGATATCGCTCCTCATCACGGAGCGGCAAATTATATCCTTGCTGCTGCAGAGGGTCAGGTTATCTATTCCGGATGGAATGGTGGTTATGGTAACTGTATCATGATCGATCACGGCGGAGGAGCCGTTACTCTTTATGGCCACATGAGCAGCCTGCTAGTGCAGAAAGGCGATGTTGTGAACAGGGGGCAGCGCATTGCCCGCGCCGGAACGACCGGTTACAGCACTGGAGTCCACCTGCATTTTGAAGTGCGGGAATATAACAAACCGGCTGTCCGTAATTACCCCAGCGGTAATAGTGACTATCGACATAATCCGATGAACTACTTCTAGTCTCAGGCTGTTGATTACAAGCCTGACCAGGGGGCGGGAGATTTGAATGCTTAAATCAAACGCCCTTTCTGTTTTCATAAAACTCAACCTCTGCTGCGCGGTATTCTTAAGCTGTAAGAAAAAAATACTGATTAACTGTCACCTTAACGTTATGGGGAATACAGTATGGAAGATTTGTGTTATTATAATAAACAGGCTCCATTAAAGGGCCTTTTATTATGATATTTATTGGCGCGACAGGAGTTGAAATCTATGGAAAAATACAATAGAAAAAATATATTTATCGGCCTGGTTATCTTTGTCATTCTCCTTATCGGCACTAACCTGGCCAACTATTACTTCTTTGGCGGACAGTTAGAACCGGAAAAAGTAGGGGAAGAACCTTCTACCGTAATCAGGTATGAGCCAAAGAACAATGATGCCCCGGTTGATAACGATGCTGCTTTATTATGGGATGCTATTGAGTCAGTTACCAGGAGTTATTATTACCCTGTAGATACTGAGGATCTAATCGAGGGTGCTGTCCGGGGTATGATAGAAAATATCGGTGATCCCCATGTGCGGTTTTATGATCCAAATGATTTGGAAGAATTTTTATCTGAAACAAGGGGGTCTTACGCCGGAATTGGCG
>SLHT01000267.1 GCA_007136055.1 Syntrophomonadaceae bacterium | reverse complement strand
TTGGCTCCGATCCCGCTTCGTGATTTAGGTCATTATCTTCTGTAGAACAACCTATAGCGACAAGCATAATTAGAACAGAAGTGAGAATTAAAAAAAATACTGTTTTTTTCATAATACTGATTCTCCTTTCTTTATCTCTAATTGTAGACAAATGACAAACAAAAAAGTTCCGCTTTAAATGGGCGGGAATGATGATTTCCATTTTTATTTTAGCAGAACTGCCTGTCTTTTTTTGTCTAGAAAGTGACGGGTAGTCTTGGCATTAAAGGCATGTTTAATAGTGGTTGCCAGCTCATCGCGGGTGGTGATAACTATTTCGAGGTATTGGGGCGCTTACCTTTGACCAGATTCTGAATCACTTCTATGCTGCTGTATATAGGCTTGTGATCAAGTTTTTCCCTTGATATTTGATCAGAGGCCGTCCATCGATACCTGATAAAATCAAGCATTGCGGCAGGAGCTTCCACCCCCGGGAAGTGCAAGAAATAAAGCAGATTGATCAGAGGATAAGCCAGCCAGGAGGGCAGGGCCAGCACCCTTATGCCGGCCAGGGCTGCGATTTCTGTCGTGGAAATCAGCCCTTCTCCGACCGCGTGAAAAACTCCCTCTGTCTCCCGGTCAAATATTTTCATGAACACTTCGGTCACATCATCCTCGTGTACAAATTGCATTAGCGGCCGGTGGGAACCGATTTGGAGCAGAAAGGGCCAGTTGAGAATGAAGCGGGAGAGGTAATTGTCGACCCCCGGTCCGTATATGATACAGGGTCTGACCAGGGCTACCTTTACCTGCCGGTGTTCACTGGCAAATTCTTTGACCAATCCTTCAACTTTATACTTGTCTTTAGCATAAACATAACCGCAGTGTTCTCTGAGGGGAGTTTTCTCGTCAAGCATGGGCGAATTGTCAGGAAAGGCACCGAAGGCAGAAGTAGATGAGGCGATGATGACCTGTTTAACACGGCATTCTGCCGCAGCCTTTAATATGTTGGTAGTTCCTTCTATATTTATTGAATGCATGCTTTTCATGTCTCTGATCGGATCGACTATAAAAGCTAGGTGAATTATGGTGTCAACTTCAAGCTCTTTGAATAGTTCGATCACTTCAGGGCTGCGAACATCTTGCTTATAAAAAAAGAGGTTTCCTCTTGACTCAGTGGCGATAATCTGTTTTGTATCGATAGCAACAACTTTCTTAACTGAATTATCCAGGCTCAGTCGTTTCAATATTTTTTGTCCGAGATAACCGGCTGCGCCTGTCAGGGCTACTGTTTTCAATGTTGAGTCTCCTCTTGCATGCTTGATTTTTTTCAGTAATAAAGGCTGTTATTCTTTTTGAAAAATATGGATGGCAGCCACAGCCTCTTCCACACCAAGAAAACCACCCCCGTTTTCAGCCAAACCGAACCGGGCATTGTTAACCTGGCGTTTTCCAGCCTCGCCTCGCAGCTGGGTCACTATTTCAAATACCTGGGCCAGGCCGGAAGCACCGATAGGATGGCCGCGGCACTCTAATCCCCCTGAAGGGTTAACGGGAAGGCTACCCCCTATTTTTGTTGCTCCCGATGCAGCAAATATTCCTCCTTCTCCTTCGGGGCAGAAGCCCAGCACTTCTGTTTGCAGCAACTCGCCGAAGGAGGTAGCATCATGAACTTCAGCTACATTGATATCCTCAGGGTCTACTCCGGCCTGATGGTAAGCTTTTTGGGCAATCAGTTTGCCAATGTGCTCTCCGTCGATATCTCTTTCTCTACCTGTTCCCAGTGTAGAAGCGATGATCTTTACGGGTCTGGTATTGTTGAGCCAAGCCAGGTAATCTTCCGAGCAAAGAATGGCCGCTGCGGCCCCGTCGCCTACAGGTGAACACATTGCCCGGGTGAAGGGGTAAGCAACGGGTTTGTCAGCCAGTATTTCTTCAACGCTCATCTCTTTCCTGATTTGCGCCTGCGGGTTAAGGAAACCATGAGTATGGTTCTTTGAAGCTATTACAGCCAGCTGTTCCTGGGTGGTTCCATAACGGGCCATGTGAAACCTCGTGCCGAAAGCATAGATATCCATGAAAATGCTTCTTCCTTCTCCAGGATGTGATTCCGGGGGAATAGCCAGGGGGAGGGAGCTAATCATTTCCATGATCGATTCCAGCTTGTTGGGGAACTCTTCCACATCCAGGCAGGTAGCGTAAGAACGAAAGGAGAGCATTTTATCTTCGTTGCTGATTTTTTCCGCGCCTAGAACTAGAACTACATCGTAAAGGCCGGCTTTAATTGCTGTCCAGCCCAGGTGCAAAGCGGTGGCGGCTCCGGCACAGGCATTTTCAGTGTTGATGATCGGTATTTCACCAAAGCCCATTGGCGTTAGCATGACCTGGCCCCTGATGGAATGCTGTTCGCTGAACATGCCCCAGAAAGAATTGGCAGCGTAGGCTGCTTCAACTGCATCTTTTTCTAAACCGGCGTCTGCCAGGGCAGCATTGACTGCTTCTGCAGCCAGCCGTTTGACAGACCCATCGAGAAATTTCCCGAAGTTGGTCATGCCGGCCCCGATTATATATACATTATCTGCCATTTTGTGCCTCCCCGTCTGTTATTTAAAGTCTTTCAGAGGCGAACACGGCCAGGCTGTCATTTGAACCGTCTTCGATAAGCCCGGCCCTGGCATCACGGAATATTTTTTCGATATGATACTCCCTGGCCAGGCCGTTTCCGCCAAAGATCTGAATGGCCTCATGAGCAACCTGAAAAGCGGTGTCGGTGCAGAAAATCTTTGCGGCAACAGAGTATTCCGTAGCAGGTGGAGTGTTGTTCATGTTGTAATTCATGGCCGCTCTCGATAGAGCTCGACTGGCTTCAATTGATTTGAACATGTGGAAAAGTTTATAGCGCACTGTTTGGTGTTCAAAGAGCACCTTACCGCCCTGCACTCTCTCTTTGGCATAGGCCAGCGCTTCTTCATAGGCAGCCCGGGCTACTCCGGTATATACTGCAGACATGTAGGCGTTGGCCGTGGCCAGGGTCACATCGAGAATAGCCTCGTAGCTGTCTTCTTCTATCAGCATATATTCTTCGCGCACCTTAACGTTGTCGAAGTAAAGCTCACCCTGGTTAAGCGCTCTTTTGCCCATCTTGTCCAGTGGCTTTCCGCGCGTTACCCCGGGCAGATCTAAAGGCACAATGCAAATACCGCCGCCGGCCATGCCCATATCGGGATCTATGGTCAGGTAAACAGCTGCATGTGAAGCTACGGTCCCCATTGATACCCAGGCAGATTTTTGCCCGTTGAGAACCCAGTAATCCTTTTCTTTGCGGGCTCTGACCTTGCCGGAAGTGGCGGGCTCCTGGAACTGAACAGTTTTACAGGCCAGGGTGTCAGAGCCGTGATCTGGTTCGGTAATAGCCCAGCAGCCGGTATATTTACCCTCCTCATCGTTGCAGAAGGGGAGGATAATGTTGTCGGTCAGAAAGTCAGTTGGAACCATTGCCGACAGGAATGCCGGAAAACAGCAGACCCCCAGGGCTATGGTCAGGTCGCAGGCGCCCCATCCCATTTCTTCGGCAACCATGTTAACCTCGACAGGAGCAAGGCCGAGTCCGCCATATTCTTCCGGTATGAGAATTTTATGCAAACCCAACTTGTAGGCTCCTTTCATGTAATCCCAGAACTCCGAGTTCGGGGCAATTACTTCCTCGGGGCTCAAAAGGTCAAGCCTTTCGCTGATAGGACGCATTGCCTCATTTGCGAATTTATGAACCGTATCACGAAACATTAATTGCTCTTCTGTCAGGTTAAGATCCAAATCGAGATAGGCCATTTTATATTTCCTTTCTTTTAAGGGTTAAACTTACAAATATGCCCTTCATTTCTTTCCAGGGACTTTCTCAAGAGACGGTCAAGCGGTTTTTCCGAAATTGTTTTTGGAATTTTGTCAACCACCTGTAAATAGGAAGGGATAAAGTTTGCGGCCAGATCCTTACGGCATTTCTCGAATATTTTCTCCGCATCGATTGTTTTGCCGCTCAGGGGCGTTACTGCCGCTACGAGGTCACTTTCTCCGGGGGCGCCGGAAGCGGCCGGAATGCCGTAGACACAGACTTCACTGACATCGGGGTGTTCGCCGATTACTTTTTCCAGGTAATCGGGTTGAACGAAATCTCCAGACCGGCGCAGTTCTGTCCCCTTGCGGTAATGAAAATAGTACCAGCCCTCTGTATCCCGTGAGACGATGTCGCCGGTGCGCAGCCATCCTCCGCGAGTCTTTTCTGCCGACTCTTCAGGCATGCCAAGGTAGTCAACCTTTGTTTCTCCCTTTAAGAGGCGACAGATCAGCTCACCTGGTTGACCCGAGGGCAACTCTTTGTCGTTTTCATCGACGATTTTAAATTCCATGATCCCGGGAACAGGCTTTCCAAAAGAACCGATTAGACCTTTGCCGATCGGCTTGTAGGCAAAGCCACCTTCTACAGAACCGTACCATTCCAATATTTTTACATTGAAGCGTTTTTCAAATTCTTCCCAGATTGATTTTGGCGTGCCGGCACTGATCACTTTTTTAACGGGGTTGTCTGCATCGTCTTGTCGGGGCGGTTCGTTATATATTGACCACATCATTCCGCCCAGCAGAGAGAAGGAGGTGCAGCCGTATTTGCGACAGATATCCCAGATGCGGCTCTTGGTGAAACGGGGGCTGAAAACGGCCTTGATGCCGAGGTAAAGTGCCGGGAAGAGAGTGACCGCCTGGGCATTGCCATGAGTCAGGGATAGACCATTATATAGAATATCATCTTTCTTATACTGCCACACCAGGCGGGTAAGAATGGTGAAAAGGCCGGTACGGTTATTGCGAATCATCACTCCCTTCGGTTCTCCCGTTGTGCCCGAGGTATAGATTATTTGCATCGGGTGTCGCACATCCATGATCTGCTGCTCAATTTTTTGCCAGCTTTCTTCTGCCAGGGTTTCATTTAGGCAGTGATAGTTGCTATTTGGTGAAATCTTTTGTTCAGGACGGTATGCTACTGTAACGAAATCCAGGCGCTGCAGCTCTTTTTTTACTTCTTCCAGGTAAGGCAGGCATTCGCCGGATACTATAACTGCTCGCGCACCGCTGTTTTCCAGCAGGTATTTAAGCCTTTCTTTCCTGTAGCGGGGGTCGACCGGTACGGCTATCGCTCCGATGGTGGTTCCCGCCAGCAGGGCATAGATGAATTCGGGGTGGTTACGCATGTAAACGGCAAAGGTGTCGCCCTTGCCAATGTTCCGGTCGACAAGCAGGCGGGCCAGCTTGTTTGATTGTCTGTATAGATCACTATAGGTGAGAATCTCTTCCCCGCCGCTGCCGTCTTCAAAAATGAATATTTCCCGGTCAGGGGTTTTGTCTGCCTGCATCTCCA
>SLHT01000118.1 GCA_007136055.1 Syntrophomonadaceae bacterium | reverse complement strand
GTTACGATCGCCCCCAGGCAGGCCGCTATCGTCAGTTTAACCAGTTCGGACTGGAAATATTCGGAGCGGCCGGCGCCGCTGCAGATACAGAAATAATTGCTTTTTGTTATAACTTTTTTCGGTCGCTGCAAATTGAAAACCTCTCTATTGAACTAAACAGTGTCGGTTGTCCGGTTTGCCGTCCGCATTTTCGCGATGCCCTGGTTCCTTATCTCGAAAATGTAGAAGGAAACCTTTGTGGAGACTGTTTTAAACGTTACAAGAACAACCCGATGCGTGTTCTTGACTGTAAAACGACAAGCTGCCAGTCTACAATTGAAGCAGCGCCGCGTATGAGTGATCATCTCTGCCCTGATTGCGATAAACACTTTGCCGCTGTCAAAGAACTATTAAACAAACTTGAAATTCCATATAGTCTGAATAGCCGACTTGTCCGCGGCCTTGATTATTATACCCGTACTGCATTTGAAGTAACTGCCGGCGCTTCAGGCGCCCAGGCTTCGCTTTGCGGTGGCGGACGCTACGATCACCTGGTAGAGCATTGTGGAGGTCCTCATACTCCCGGTGTCGGAGTTGCATTTGGTGTCGAAAGAATTCTTTTAGCCATGGACTGGAGCAGGCATCTGTTCAAGGCTGCAGCAGCTGTCTATATTGCTTCCGCAGGAGATAACCTTGCAGGAGAGTCTTTGCTCCTTGCCTCCGATTTGCGGAAACGTGGTATTGCCGCTGAAACAGAGATCATGGAGCGCAGCTTGAAAGCGCAGATGAAATATGCCGGGCGGCAGGGTTATAAATATGTTTCAATCATCGGTGAAGATGAAATTGGCCGTGGGGTGGTAGCCCTGCGTAATATGGAAAGTGGAGAACAGCAGGAACTGCCTCGCGAAACCTTGTTCGGATTGTTGTTACAGGATCATGCTCCAGAAAAGGAAGCAGCAACTGCGTCTAATACTGCGGAAGTTGTCCTGCCCCCTGCGGGAGCACCCGATAAAAAAACCCACTACTGTGGTTCCCTTAATGAAAAACATGTCAACAGCAGAATCAGGCTGGCCGGTTGGGTCGGCAGACGCCGTGACCACGGTGGTTTGATCTTTATTGATTTACGGGATCGCAGTGGTGTGATGCAACTGGTTTTCGACCAGCAGTTGGGTGCCGAGCTCTTCAGTCAGGCCGAAAACCTGCGCAGTGAGTATGTCGTCGCAGCTGAAGGCGAAGTGGTCAGGAGGTCAGGAGAGAATGTCAACCCTGCCCTGCCCACGGGCGAGATTGAAATGCGGGTTGATTCAATGGAACTTTTAAACACCTCCAAAACCCCGCCTTTCTATATTGAAGATGATATTTACGTTGATGAAAACTTGCGGCTGCGTTACCGATACCTTGATTTAAGGCGTCCTGAAATGTACAACCGCCTGCAGCTGCGCCACAGAGCAGTAAAACTGGTTCGTGACTACATGGACCGCTATGATTTTCTTGAAGTTGAAACTCCCATGCTTACGCGCAGCACGCCCGAGGGAGCAAGGGATTTCCTGGTGCCAAGCCGCCCGCATCCCGGCGAGTTTTATGCCCTGCCCCAATCGCCGCAGCTTTTTAAACAGCTGCTGATGGTCAGCGGTATAGAGCGTTACTTCCAGGTAGTGCGCTGTTTCCGCGATGAAGACCTGCGGGCTGATCGCCAACCCGAATTTACCCAGGTCGATATCGAGACATCTTTTTTCGGTTTGGAAAATCTTTTAGCTCTTGTTGAAGGTCTGGTTGCCCTGCTCTGGAAGGAGATTCACGGGGTTGAAATAAAAAGGCCTTTCCTGCGTATGCCCTATAAAGAGGCGATGAATCGCTTTGGTTCGGATAAACCCGACACTCGCTTTGCCATGGAACTGGTCGATTTGGATGATCTGGCTGCAAAAAGCCAGTTCAAAGTTTTTACTTCAGCCCTGGAAAACAAGGGTTCGGTTAAGGGCCTGTGTGTCAAGGGAGGCCAAAAGATGAGCCGCAAAGATTTAGATGACCTGACCCTGCTGACCCGTCAACTTGGGGCCAGGGGGTTAGCCTGGGCTTATGTTGAGGAAAGCGGCTGGCGTTCACCGATCAGTAAATTCTTTGACGAAGAGCTGATCGGAAATATAAACAACAGGATGGAAGCCGGGGCGGGCGACGTTCTACTCTTTGTTGCTGATAAGTGGGATATAACCTGTAATGTGCTCGGCTATCTTCGCCGCCATCTGGCTCCTGAAGACATGGCAGTTGAACCACATTTTCTCTGGGTGATCGATTTCCCCCTTTTCCACTATGACGATGAAGAAAAGCGCTTTGATTCCGATCACCACCCTTTTACCGCTCCCAGGGTTGAAGATATGCCGCTTTTAGAAAGCGATCCCCTTGCTGTGCGGGCCCAGGCTTATGATCTTGTTCTTGATGGAGTGGAAATTGGTGGGGGGAGCACCCGTATTCACGACAGCGAAACGCAGGCCTTGATTTTTAAATTGCTCGGTCTATCGGAAGAGGAAAGTAAAGAGAAATTCGGGTTTTTGCTCGAAGCGCTTACCTTCGGCGCTCCGCCGCACGGGGGTATTGCTCTTGGTCTGGACCGCCTGGTTGCCCTGTTGTCTGGGGACGAATCAATCAGACAGGTTATTCCCTTTCCAAAGACAGCTGCGGCCAGCTGCCTGATGACCGGTGCTCCCGCTAAAGTTGCCGACAAACAGCTTGATGAACTCAAGATAGAGCTCCAGAAGCAGGAAGAGGATCATTAAAAGCGTGAACCGAAAGCGAGCCCATCTTGCGCCATAGGGGTTTTTGTGCTATTATTTTCTTGCAAATAGAAGTTTAAAAAGAATATCGCCCTGCGGTGTTCGTGACAACCGATAAGTTTTGAGCTAACACTTTTACAATGGGAACCCGGGCTTCAGTTGCGGAGCAGCAGCCTTTGAAAAGAGGACCTGCAAAACAGCTGAGAGGGTACCCACCTTTCGGGGGAACAGTTCAAAACAACGGCCCACGGCACAGCGGGGTTTTTTATTGTTTATACGCATGCTATAATTAAACTTGTTTGGCACCGAAACTCCTCATAAAAATATGTCGGGGGTTGATAGCTTTGTCTGTAGAGCAGATTTGTATTCAGATCAGCAGGGAATTGAAATCGGGAGTCCACCCCGGGGATCTTCTCGATCTTCTTGAAGATCTCGAAATCGAACAAAAAGTTGAATTAATGCAGAGATTGCCTGCTGAAGATGCCGCCCTGGTCTTTGAGGAAATGGAAGATTTTGAACAGGCTGAGATTCTCCCCTTATTGGAAGAAGACCGGGCCAAATTCGTACTTAAAAACCTTGCTTCCGATGATGCTGCCGACTTAATTGGTGAGCTCTCGCCTGAAGAAGCCCAAAAAATGATGGATATATTCGGCCGGGAAGAACTGCCGGTAGATTTTGGAGATCTCCTCAAATATCCGGAAGACACTGCCGGGGGAATTATGACCACCGAGTTTATTTCCCTCCCTGCCGATATTCCGGTCGAAGAAGCTATTGCCCGCCTGAGAGAAATTGCTCCCGAAGCAGAAACTATTTATTATGTATATGTAGTTGATGGAGAAAATCGCCTGATCGGCGTTATATCATTGCGCGATTTAATTGCCTCCTCTGATGGAACAATTATAAAAAATGTTATGCGCCATAACGTGATCAGTGTTAACGCCGAACTCGACCAGGAAGAAGTGGCCCGGATTGTCTCCAAATACGACCTGCTTGCTGTTCCGGTTATTGATGATCAGGCCAGGTTGCTTGGAATTATTACCGTTGACGATGTTATTGATGTTATGGAACAGGAAGCGACAGAAGATATCTACCGCCTGGCCGGGGCCAGTGAAGTTGAAGGTATGGAACTTACAAAGGCTTCCGTAGGCAAGGTAGTCCGTCTCAGGATGCCCTGGTTGTTTATCAGTATGGCCGGCGGAATTTTGTCGGGTAGTGTAATCGGTGGTTTCGAAAGCACCCTCGAAGCCATTGTCATGCTGGCTGTTTTTATTCCCGTGTTGATGGATATGGGCGGTAATGTCGGTACCCAGTCCTCGACTATCTTTGTGCGCGGCCTGGCTACAGGTGAAATTGAAAGATCTGAACTCTGGCCTTACTTTTTCCGGGAAATCAGGATCGGGGTAGTTATGGGGTTTCTCTGTGGGATCCTGATCTCGATTGCCGCCTATTTTTGGCAGGGCAATGTTTACCTCGGCCTGGTTGTCGGTATATCGATGCTGGCGACAATAAGCGTGGCTGCCTTGATCGGTACCCTGGTGCCGATGGCGTGCAGTATGATCAATATTGACCCGGCTATAACTGCCGGACCATTTGTTACCACAATCAAGGATGTAACCGGTTTGCTGATCTACTTCACTGTTGCCTCCGCTTTCCTCGAATATCTTCGCTAACAACTTTTCACCCTTCTTGCCCTGTCATATATTCGTTTCCGGTTAAGAATAACAACTCCAGGCTGCAAAAAATGCTTGCATTTTTGCAGTGGGTGAAAATGGGCCTCAGCTTTTTAAGTCAGAGGAAGAAAATGGTAATATATAGCAAATAAGAGGAAAATACACTCAATTTCCTCTTTTTTTTATATTTTTTTAAAAATATATGCAGGAATATGGAAAAAGGGGTTGAATTATAGAGGAAAGTGGTGTAAAGTGGTGAAAAGTGGTCATAGATGCTCTGTATGGAGGCGAACGTATGTTCACGGGCGAATATCAACATACTTTGGATGGAAAGGGCAGGGTAATTATTCCTTCGCGTTTGCGCGATGGTTTAGGAGATCGTTTTATGGTTACTCGTGGCTTTGAAAAGTGCCTGCTTGTCTATCCAAACTCAGAATGGGTTCGTCTGGAACAAAAATTAAAGCACCTGCCCTTTACAAAAAGTGATTCCCGCAAATTTAAACGCTTATTTTTTTCCGGGGCGATGGAAGTGGAAGCTG
Organism: Syntrophomonadaceae bacterium; assembly: GCA_007136055.1. Taxonomy (GTDB): domain Bacteria; phylum Bacillota; class Dethiobacteria; order DTU022; family DTU022; genus T3SED10-7. Next base: position 13,600 of record SLHT01000118.1, on the reverse strand, counting down.
ACAAACAGGGCCGCGTGCTGATTCCCCAGAACCTGCGTGATTATGCCAATATCGAAAAAGAAGTTATGTTTATCGGTGTTTCAAATTATGTTGAAGTCTGGGATGAAGCGGCATGGAAAGAATACTTTGGTGAAGCAAACGAAAACTACGAGGAGATTGCCGAGGAACTGGTTGACTTTGATCTATAAAAGTGGTGTTTTAGTGTGGTTGAGCTGCACGTTCCGGTTATGGAAAAAGAAGTGCTCCACTATCTTGACTGCCGCCCTGACGGGGTTTATGTCGATGCAACACTCGGGGACGGCGGCCATGCCGAAGCAATTTTACGAAAACTTTCCCAAGAAGGTCGTTTAATCGGAATAGATTGGGATGAAGCGGCCCTGGAGAGAGCAGAATCAAGACTGAAGGATTACGGAAACCGGTTAATCCCGGTTCATGCAGATTATACAAAGTTAGAAGAAGTCCTTGAGGAAACAGGGTACCGCCTGGTCGATGGAATCTTAATCGATCTGGGAGCTTCAACTTTACAGTTGATGGACGCAGAACGCGGTTTTTCATTTCATACTGAAGGTGATCTGGATATGCGTATGGATCGCCGCCGCTCTTTGACAGCCGAAGATATTGTAAACCGGTATTCCGCCGAACAGTTGACTGAAATATTCTTTCGGTTTGGCGAAGAGCGTTTTTCAAGGCGGATAGCAGCAAGAATAGTACGGGAGCGGGAGCAAAAAGAACCGATTAAAAGCAGCAGGGCCCTGGCGGAAATTGTAAAGGCGGCAGTGCCGGCCCGGTATCGCCGCCATGGAGGGCACCCTGCCCGCAGGGTTTTCCAGGCCTTACGCCTGGCCGTAAATCACGAATTAGAGAACATTTCTACCCTAATGCCGCAGGCGCTTAATTGCCTGGCACCGGGGGGCAGGCTTTCCGTAATAGCTTACCACTCCCTGGAAGATCGTCTGATCAAGCACTATTTCAGGGTAAAGTCAGGGCACTGCAGCTGCCCGCCGAATATGCCCTGCCTGTGTCGGGAAAAGGCTGAATTGAAAGTACTGACAAACAAAGCAATCAGGCCTTCCGAAGATGAAATTAAAAGTAATCCACGGGCACGCAGTGCCCGGATGAGAGCAGCTGAAAAAATAAAAAAACAGAAAGAGGGTGAGTAAATTGCAGCAGGCCAGACAAATATCTTATCCTAAACGCGTTACTTCAATGCCTCAACCAGGCAGGATGCCTGATGTGGGGCCGCAGCCCGCCAGCGGATTAAAGAAAGCAAAGCTTTCATTAATCCTAATTACCTGTTTCCTGCTCAGCCTTGTTGTTGTAGGGCAATACTCATCACTGGTAATCCTCAATTACCGCCTGAGCAGTGTTCGTAATGAAGTGGTGGTTATGAAAGATATTTCTCGTGATCTCGAGCTTGAAGCGGCCCGGCTGAGCTCAACCGGCCGTATTGATCAAATTGCCCGTGAAGACCTGGGCATGGCTGAGCCTGAAATGACTCAGCTGAGAGTAATATCTGCCGGCAGGGAAACAGTCAACTAATTGGAGAGTGAGTTTTGTGGCCGAATTTCCTGTAACCCGGGCGATTGTAAGAAAAAGATTAATCATAGTTTTTGTTTTTACAGTGCTGGCAACACTGTTGTTGATCAGCAGGTTAGCCTGGATCCAGATTGTCCGGGCTGATGAACTATATGAACAAGCCTGGGAGCAGTGGAATCATAACCTGCCGGTCAGCGCAGCTCGCGGTTCAATTTATGACTGCCAGGGAAGACTTCTAGCGGGAAGCGCTTCAGTTCATACTGTTGCTGCCATCCCGTCGCAAATTGAAGATTCAGAAGAGGTTTCAAATGTGCTGGCCCCGGTTCTGGGTATGGATGCCGCCAAAATTAATGAACGAATAACAATGAAAGAGCGTAGTGCGGTATATATAAAACGTAAGCTTGAACCCGAGGTTTCTGAGACAGTAAGAGAAATGAATATTCCCGGTATAATATTTTTTAATGAAGATAAACGCTACTATCCTGCAGGCAGCCTTACTTCACAGATGCTTGGCTTTGTCGGTATGGACCGGGGGTTAGCCGGATTAGAAGCATATTACGAGCAATACCTGAGCGGTAGTGAAGGAAGAATACTGTATCCTGCAGATGGAAAGGGAAAGCAGCTGCCTCATGTTTTTAGCCGTTCTGCCCTGCAGCAGCAGGGTTACGATTTGCACCTGGCCTTAGATGAGAGCATTCAGCACATTGTTTACAAGGAGCTTAACCGTATAATGGAACATTCAGCTCCGAAACAGGCTATGGCTTTAGTTTTAGATCCTCGAAGCGGGGCAGTGCTGGCTGCAGTTGCCAAACCCGATTACAGTCCTGACAATTATGATCTTTACGATCCTGAAAGCTGGACCCTGGCCCCTTTTACTTCGTCATTCGAGCCGGGTTCTACATTCAAAATGATTACCCTGGCCGGTGTGGTTGAAGAAGGGCTGTTCGATCCCAATGAAATGTATTACTGTTCAGGGCACACTGTAGTAAACGGAAACAAGATTAGCTGCTGGACAGAAAGTCGCGGCGGGCATGGTAATATTAGTTTTTTTCAGTCGGTCGGCGCTTCCTGCAACCCCGCTTTTGTGGAATTAGGAAAAAAACTGGGCAGGGAAAAACTGTTTCAATACATAGATGCTTTCGGATTTGGCAAACCAACAGGGATTGATTACCCCGGCGAGAGCAGCGGTATGATTTTTGAAACTGACGCTGTGGGTCCGGTAGAACTGGCAACAACTGCATTCGGGCAGGGTATTTCGGTTACACCGATTCAACAGGTTATGGCAGTTACCGCGATGGTTAACGGCGGTTATCTTTATAAGCCGTACCTGGTGGAAGAAATTCGCAACCAGGATGGTGAAATAATTTTTGCCAGGGAGCCTGAAATTGTTCGCCAGGTTGTTTCGGAAGAAACTTCCGCTCAACTTGTTGCCTTGATGGAAAGCGTCATCCTTGATGGCACCGGTCACGCGGCTGCCTTAGAGGGCTATCGTGTTGCCGGAAAGACGGGAACAGCAGAAAAGCTTGACCAAGATGGTAGTTATAGTGACAGGGATTATATCTATTCCCTGATTGGGTTTGCCCCGATTGAAGATCCCCGACTCGTCCTTTATGTGGCAGTTGACGGGGTTACCAGGGGCCCGCGTCTGGGTGTTCACACCAGCGCTCCACTTTTTAAAAATATTATGGAAGATACCTTAAACTATATGCAGGTCAGTCCCTCAGAGGCTTCAACAGGAGATCAAGAGGAATGAAAGGGTTTATGCCGGGTAGTGCAGGTTTAAAGGGAGGCTGTAAGGTGAAATTAAAGGGAAGCGAAATTATTCAAGCCTGTGCAGGAAAATTGCTGCGGGGCAATCCCGAACAGCAGGTAACCGGTTTTGCCATAGACTCAAGGCAGGTTAGTCCGGGCGACTTCTTTATTCCCTTTGAAGGTGAACAAACCGATGGGCATCTCTTTATTGCCCGCGCTTTATCAGCAGGCGCTGTCGGCGCGTTTCATCACCTCTCCAAAACGCCCGACCCTGAAATCCCTCCCGGCTTTCTGTTAATCGGAATTGGCGATTCGCTTAATGCGCTGCAGCAGCTGGCTGCGGTATATAGGGAAAGATACAACCTTCCGGTCATTGGGATAACCGGAAGCAGCGGAAAGACGACGACTAAGGACTTTACAGCAGGCGTTCTTTCGGCAAAGCACAATGTCTTGAAAACAACCGGCAACCTGAACAATGAAATCGGATTGCCGCTGACCATATTAAAGCTTGAAGAAAGCCACCAGGCTGCCGTACTTGAAATGGGCATGAGCGCAGCGGGTGAAATTAAAACCCTGTGCGAAATAGCCAGGCCCTCGATTGGCGTTATTACCAACATTGGCGAGGCCCATATTGAACAGCTTGGTTCAATAGATGCTATTGCAGAGGCTAAAGGAGAACTACTGGATTACCTCGGCTCAGGCGGGGTAGCCGTTCTAAACGGCGATGACCCCCGCCTCCTTGAAATCAGAAAACGCTACCCGGGAAAAGCATACTGTTATGGCTTTAACCAGGGCGATATAAAAGGCTTAAAGTTGTCTCTAAGGGGAGAAAAAAGCTTTTTCCGGGTGCGTTTTCCTGATAAATCGCAAGGGTGTTTTGAATCACCCCTGCCTGGACGGGAGTCAGTCGGCAACGCCCTGGCGGCTCTTACCGTCGGCTATATCCTTGGGTTGACCCTGCCGGAGATGGAAAAAGGGCTTGCAAGCAGCGAAGCCACGGCAGGGCGGCTCCAGGTTTTACATAATCGGAAAAGAGTAGGGATTATTGATGACACCTATAATGCTAACCCCAGTTCAGTGCGGGCCGCTCTTAGGGTACTTGTTGAGTTGGGAGGGCCTAAAACAGTTGCAGTACTGGGTGATATGCTCGAGTTGGGAACTATAGCTCGTGAGGCACACAAGTCGGTTGGCCGCTTCGCCGCAGAATGCGGTATCGGTACATTAATAACCGTGGGTGAGATGGCCAGATTTGGTGCTGAAGAAGCAAAAAATGCCGGTTTAGAAGTATTTCCCTGTAAAGATCATGAGCAGGCCCTCAGCCGGCTTGAACAACTGGGACTTGATGAAAACTGGTATGTTCTGGTTAAAGGCTCGCGGGGTATGCAAATGGAGAAAATAGTTCATTCTTTGATCAGGGAGGAAGGAGCAGGAGGATAATGGTTATTCAGGTAATAGCTGCCCTGGCGTTAACTTTTTTGATTACTGTTATTGCCTGCCCTGTTTTCATCAAACGTATGAGGCAGTTACAATATGGCCAGCAGATCAGGGAAGATGGGCCGTCCAGCCACTCGCTCAAAGCGGGGACCCCGACCATGGGTGGTTTGGTATTTATTCCTGCCGCGACATTAAGCAGCATTATTTTTGCCGGTGCATCGCCGCTGCTCTATACTTTACTGCTTTTAACCCTGGGCTGCGGATTGCTGGGGTTTCTCGATGACTACCTGAAAGTGACGCATAATCGGTCCCTCGGCCTTAAAGCCCGATCCAAGCTGGCCGGTGAAGCAATTACTGCCGCAATTTTTCTTGTTATTCTGCAGCAGCTAAATATCTACTCATCAACCATAACCCTGCCTTTTACGGCCCTTGATTTTGATCTGGGATACTTCTATCCCTTATTTATATTTCTAATCATTACTTCCGCCAGCAACAGTGTTAACTTGACTGATGGGGTTGACGGGCTGGCTGCAGGAACAGCGGCCATTGCCCTGCTTGCTTACATTTATATTGCCTGGCTTACCGGGCAGAGTGAAACTGCTGTTTTTGCCGCAGCGCTCGCCGGGGCCTGCCTTGGCTTTTTGATTTTTAATCGTAACCCGGCCCGAATTTTTATGGGGGATGCCGGGTCGCTGGCCCTGGGCGGCGCTTTTGCAGCGTTGGCTGTCTTAACTAAAACCGAGTTGCTGTTGCTGATTATTGGCGGGGTCTTTGTTGTGGAAACCCTGTCAGTGATTATACAAGTTGCCAGCTTTAAGCTCTTTGGGCGCCGTGTCTTGCGGATGAGCCCTTTGCATCACCATTTTGAGCTGCAGGGCTGGTCGGAGTGGCATGTTGCAAGAACTTTCTGGGGTGCGGCAGTAGTTTTTGCCGCGGTGGGCATGTTTGCTTACAGATTCCAGTTTGGCGCAACACACTAGGGGGCGGAAAGTTGATCGGTTTAATTAGACAAAAAGAGGTCCTCGTTGTCGGCATGGCCCGCAGTGGCCTGGCTGCCGTGGAAGTGCTGAGTAAAAACGGTGCTTCCAAAATAACGGTTACCGACCGGAAGCAACCTGCTCAGCTTGAAAAAGAACTGGCCTTTCTGAAGCGCTATCCCTCCGTTACGGTGGTCAGTGGCGGAAATCCGCCCGGCCTGGTGACATCAAATCTTTCTTTGATTATCAAAAGCCCGGGTGTGCCTCCCACCCTGGAGTTATTCAAAAAAGCAGAAGAGCTGGGTGTGCCTGTCATATCAGAGATAGAGCTTGCATATGCTTTTATCAGGGCGCTCCTGATTGGCGTAACAGGGACAAACGGCAAAACCACGGTTACCGCCCTGGTTACAGCAATGCTAAAAGAAGCGCGTATTGAACCTGTTGTGTCAGCCGGGAATATCGGCAATCCCCTCTCCGGCGTAATAAACAAGGTCAGTGCACAGGGAGCAATAGTTGCTGAACTAAGCAGTTTTCAGCTTGAGAACATCTGCCATTTCCGGCCGGCAGTGGCCGTATTTCTCAATTTTGCTGAAGATCATACTGATTATCACGGCAGCATTGAAAAATACTATCGGGCGAAATTAAGGATCTTTGAAAACCAGTCTCAGGGAGATTACGCTGTCCTTAATGCAGCAGATCAAAAAGTGTCTTCACTGCAAGGAAAGTTAAGGGCCGGGGTGCTCTGGTTTAATAGGTTTCCTGTACCCCTGGGGGTTGGTGTGGATAAAGGACGTATCAACCTTTATAACGAGGGAAAACCGCCGCTTGAGATATGCCTGGTCTCCGACCTGGTCCTGCCGGGAGAACACAATCTTGAAAATGCCCTTGCTGCGTCAGCGGCCGCCTGGGCTGCAGGGGCCGACCTGCATTCAATCGGTACTGTTCTGCGGAGTTTTCGGGCTATCGAGCACCGCCTTGAACATGTTGCCACTATCAATGGTGTTGACTATATTAACGATTCCAAGGGAACTAATCCCGGGGCAACAATTAGAGCCCTGCAGTCCTTCCCGGGAGGAAATAAAATTCTTATTGCCGGGGGTAAAGATAAGGGTAGTGACTTTTCAGATCTGGCAGCCCTATTACCTTTAGAAGTACGTTTGCTGGTGCTTTTCGGGGAAACAAAGGAAGAGCTGGTCAGGGCAGCTGAACAGGCTGGTTTTAACTGCTACATTAAAGTAAAGGGATTGGAAGAAGCGGTTTCAATTGCCCGCAGGGAAGCTGAGAGCGGAGAAGTAGTGCTTCTTTCACCTGCCTGTGCAAGCTGGGATATGTTTCCCGATTATGAGGCCAGGGGCAACCTGTTTAAAAAACTGGTCCGCTCCCCACTGGGCGCGGAAAACGAAAAAGGAGGGAGTCGCTAGTGGTGAACAACAAAACGAGTTGTAACTACGATCGTACTTTATTGCTGGTAACTCTGCTCCTTCTGGCTATTGGTCTGCTTATGGTTTTTAGCGCCAGTTTCGTTATTGCCGAGGAAAGCAGGGGAGATCCTTATTACTTCCTCAAACGTCAGGCCATGTGGGTGGCAATTGGCCTGCTGGCCATGTTTTTGATCTCACGTTTTAACTATAAAAATTTAAAGAAGTTTTCTATAATCATTTTATTGCTGAACTTTCTATTGCTCGGGTTGATATTTAGCAGTTTTGGCTCCGATCTCGGTACCGAGGCCAAACGCTGGCTAGTTTTTGGGCCTGTTGTTTTCCAGCCTTCGGAATTCAGCAAGCTGGCATTTGTTATATTTACTGCCGCTTACATGAGCAGCCGCAGGTTAAACTTGAGAAGTTTTTGGACAGGCAGCTTTGTGCCCATATTCTTTGTGGCGATTGCATTTTTCCTGATCCAGTTCCAGCCTGATTTAGGTACGGCCCTAGTTGTGGTGGCGGCAAGTGCCCTGGTGATTATCTTTGCCGGGATGCCGGTTGCCCAGATGTGCGGGCTTACATTATTATCGCTGCCGCCGCTTGCTTATTTTGTGGTGAAAGAAGATTACCGTGTTCAGCGGCTCTTTACATTTCTCGACCCCTGGGCCGATTCCAGCGGGGCAGGTTACCAGATTATCCAGTCCCTTTATGCCCTGGGTCCCGGCCACATTTTCGGCGCAGGGTTAGGCCGCAGCAAACAGAAACTATTTTATCTTCCGGAGCCGCAGAACGACTTTATATTTGCAGTTATTGGTGAAGAGTTGGGCTTTGTCGGGGCCGTTTCGGTGCTGCTGCTTTATTTGATTTTTGTTTGGCGTGGTTTCCAAATTGCCCAGAGAGCACCCGACCTTTTCGGCAGTCTGCTGGCGGGGGGAATAATATTTATAATTACCGTCCAGGTCTTGATCAATGTTGCAGTAGTGACCGGCTCTGTGCCGGTTACAGGAATTAACCTGCCCCTGATCAGCGCCGGCGGAAGTTCAGTATTTTTTACCCTGCTCGGCATCGGTGTTTTACTAAATATATCAAAACAAGGCCGGGCAGTGAGCCAGGCGTAAGGGAGAGCATACGTGATGAAAATATTAATCGGTGGAGGAGGAACAGGCGGCCATATCTATCCGGCGCTGGCTTTAGCTCGCTATGCGCAGTTAAAAGACAGCGCGAATGACATCCTTTTTGTCGGTACTGAAAAAGGTATGGAGAGCCAAATTGTTCCTTCTGCCGGCTTTCCCCTGAAAACCGTTCCGGTTCGCAGTTTTGAGCGAAACCTTAAACAATTTGGGTCAGCAGTGATCAATTTAATTAACAGCCTCAGTCAGTCTTCTAAAATAATAAACGAGTACAGGCCGAATGTAATCCTCGGGACAGGGGGCTACGTCGCTGCACCCCTGGTTATCTCAGGTTTACTGAAAAGATATCCGGTCGTGCTGCATGAACAAAATGTTCATCCGGGATTGGTTAATCGCAAGTTGGCGCCTTTTGTCAAACGGGTGTGCCTATCATTTGCCGAAACCGAACAGTGGATGCCCCGTTTCAGCAGGGTCCTTTTCACAGGCAACCCGCGGGCTTCTGAAGTTTCGTCGCTAACCAGGGCAGCAGCATGCCGTTATTTTAACCTTGATCCTGATTATAAGAATATCCTGGTTTATGGTGGCAGCAGGGGTGCATTAAAGCTTAACCAGGTTGTGACCGCTTATCTTAATGCAGGTCTTTTACCTGAAGGCGTTAACCTGATTTATGTTACAGGGGAAATATATTACCGCGAAGTTTCCGCAAAACTCGGTAAACTATCTGATCGAATCAGGTTGTATTCCTACCTGGACCAGATGCCCAAAGCTTTAGCGGCAGCGGACCTTGCTGTGACCAGGAGCGGGGCGACTACCCTGGCAGAAATTACGGCGCTTGGTGTTCCTGCCCTGCTGATTCCATCGCCGAATGTGGTCAATAACCACCAGTATTACAATGCCAGGTTGCTGGCTGATGCAGAAGCGGCGGTTTTAATTGAAGAAAAAGATTTCGATTTCAGGCGCCTGCAGCAGGAAGTGGAATACCTGTTAAAAGAGCCGGCTCTTTTGGAAGAAATGAAAAAAAAGAGTATCAAAATGAGTGCTGCCGATGCCGCAGAAAGGCTTTACCGGTGCCTGCAGGAGGTATCCTCATGAATATCGATCAGGAACTGGGGCAAAAATTAAAAGCGGGTGTTAAGAAAAATGAACCCATGTCCAGGCATACTTCCTGGCAGGTAGGCGGTCCCGCAGATTACTTTCTCTGTCCGGCAGATCTTTCTGAACTGGTCGAAATTGTTCGTTTCAGTGATAAGCACGATCTGCCCCTTTATATCTTAGGGAATGGCACCAACCTTTTGGTTCTGGACGGGGGTATCAGGGGGTTGGTTGTCAATATCGGGCCTGCCTTCAGCTATGTTACCCGTGAAGGCAATCGGCTTGCAGCAGGCGCGGGAACCCCGATGACTTATCTGGCCAGGAGTGCAGTTGAACAGGGCCTAATCGGTCTTGAATTTGCCGTTGGTATACCGGGTTCGCTGGGTGGGGCAGTAATTATGAATGCGGGATCATTTGGCGGTTATATAGGCGAGAGAGTCAGTTCGGTAAAGCTAATTTCACCTGTTGCAGAAGTAATCACAGTAGAGAAAAATGAGCTTTCATTCAGTTACCGTACCAGTAACCTGCCCGGTAAAGGGATAGTTGTGGAAGTAGTTTTAGATTTAAAAGAGGGCGATTGCGCAGAATCATTAAAATTAATGGGTTATTTTTTGAGCGAACGTAAACGCCGCCATCCCGAGCTGCCCAGCGCGGGCTCAGTTTTCAGGAATATGCCTGACCAGCCGGCAGGAAAAATAATTGAAGAAATCGGGTGTAAGGGTATGCGTATCGGGGGAGCCAAGGTTTCCTGCAAACATGCAAATTTTATAGTCAATACAGGTCATGCCACTGCAGCCGATATCCTATCCTTAATCGAAGCTGTCAGGCAGAAAGTCAGGGCAGAATACCAATTGGAACTCCAACCTGAAGTTAGAATTGTCGGTGAGGAGAGTTAAATGATGAAAAGAAAAAACGATCACATTAAATTGTTAGAAAAACGCAGTGAGCAGCCGGGTTGGAAGAAAGCGCTTCGTTTTCTGCTCAGGTTGGCCATGGTAGCGGTAATTTTGCTGCTTATCAGGCAGGGTGAAACCTTTTTCCGTATTAACGAGATTGAGGTGCGGGGAGCCGGTGAACTGACTGCGGCAGAAATAATTTCTGCCGGAAAAGTTTCCAGGGGGATGAGTATAATTTTGCTCCGGGAAGAAAGAATAGCTGAAAAGATTCAGCATAAATATCCGAGGGTAAAAAGCGTCGAGATAAACCGCATACTGCCCGATAAAGTAACTATAATCATTGACGAAAGAAGGCCGGTGGGTTCTATCATTACTGCTGATGGGTTCTGGCTCATGGATTCCAATACTATACCTTTTGCTTACACGGCGGAACCGGCAGATGGTTACCCCTTAATATCAGGAATAGAAGGAGAGCTGGTTATGCCGGGATTTCCGCTTGGCTGCCCGGTGAGGAGAGGAACGCTCAGTAATTTCTTTGCTGCCTGGGTTGGGGAGAGCCGGTTGGAAATAGAAAAGATCGATATGACTGACAGCTACAACCTTGTTGTATATACGGAAGGAGGGCTGGAGATCTGGTTTGGTGACGGCAAACGAATGGAACATAAACTTGACCTTGTTGAACTGAGCATGCCTCACATAGCCCTGGATTCTAAAACGCGGCTTGATGTTCGTTCCGGGAACCGCCTGGTTCTCTCCAGCGCTGCTGTGATTGATCAAAAGGGGGTGGATCCGTAATAAAAAAAGGAAATAGTTGATATGTGTTGAATAATTTAGTAGTATTTGCACCATGCTGGGAAGGGTAAGGGGGAAGTGGCGTGATTAAAAGAAACTACATTGTCGGAATTGATGTTGGCACAGCTGAGGTTAGGGTTGGGCTTGGTGAACCCCGTCCCGATGGTACTGTGAACATTATCGGTTTAGGCCTGAGTCCTTCCGATGGGGTGCGTAAAGGTGTAATTGTCGATTTGGATAAAACCGTTGAATCTATTATTGCTGCAGTAGAAGAAGCTGAAAGAATGGCCGGTTTTAAGATTGAATCGGCTTACCTCGGTCTGAAAGGTCTCAACATGGAGCTGATCAACAACCGGGGTGTTGTGGCCGTAACTGCAGAAGATCGGGAGATCCGCGAAGACGACCTGGAAAGAGTAATGCAGGCAGCGAAAGTTGTTGCCCTGCCCATGGATCGCGAGATAGTTGATATCATTCCTCGTGAATATATCGTTGACGGGTTTGAAGGGATCAGGGATCCGGTCGGCATGCTTGGGGTCAGGCTTGAAGTTGATGCCCTGGTCGTAAGCAGCCTGATTACTTCCCTGCATAATCTTTTGCGCTGTGTTAACCGGGCCGGAATAACTATTAACGGCCTGATTTTACAGGCAATGGCCAATTCTGAGGTTTATCTTTCACCGGACGAGAGAGACCTGGGCGTATTCCTGATCGATATAGGCAGCGGGACAACAGAGATAGCGCTTTTTCAGCATGGTAAGCTGCAGAAAATTGCGGTAGCCCCGATCGGCGGAGATCATATCACCACAGATTTAGCAGCAGGTTTAAGAATAAACCATCAAAAAGCAGAAGAGTTAAAAAAAGAACTTGGAACAGCCCTTCTTTCAACTGCTGAAAGCGAACCGAAGATAGAGATTAAAACTGTAGGCAGCAATGAGCTCAGGCTGGTGTCGGAAAGAGAGCTCTCATCATTTATTGAGCCGAGGGTACAGGAAATATTTCAGATAGTCAGAGAAGAAATGATCAAGATGGGTTGGCCTTATTTACCTCCGGCAGGGATAGTCCTGCATGGTGGTGTTTCTTCGATGAAAGGTATTGTAGAGGTCTCCCGCCAGTTTTTTGAAAGTGACCAGATCAGACTGGCTGAACTTGAAATGGTCGGTATTCAAAATCCAACATACTCGACAGTAGTCGGGCTGCTTTACTATGTCCAGCGCTATCAACCGAGAATGTTTATCCAGGAACGGGGTAAGCCGACTAAAAAGCGGGGTCCGGGTTTCTGGCAGAGGATAAAAGATTGGATATCCGATATAGTCGAATAAAAGAGCATACCAATAACAGGAGGTGCTTTTAATGATTGAGTTTGACATTGAAATGGAACAATATGCTTCGATCAAGGTAGTGGGGATAGGCGGAGGAGGCAGTAATGCCGTAAACAGGATGATTGCCGCAGGATTGCAGGGTGTCGATTTTTGTGCCGTCAATACTGATGCACAGGCTCTTTACCTGGCCAATGCCGGAACCAAACTGCAGATTGGGGAACAACTGACCAAGGGGCTTGGTGCGGGAGCAAACCCGGAAATCGGCCGCAAAGCTGCCGAAGAAAGCCGTGATGAAATTGAACAAATGTTAAAAGGCGCCGATATGGTTTTTATTACGGCAGGAATGGGTGGTGGCACAGGGACAGGTGCTGCACCGATTATTGCTGAAGTGGCTCAGAAGGTAGGGGCATTGACGGTTGGTGTAGTTACCAGGCCTTTTTCCTTTGAAGGCAGAAAGCGTAAGCAGCAGGCCGATGAAGGCACCGTTTTTCTGAAAGATAAAGTAGATACTTTAATTACAATACCCAACGACCGGTTGCTGCAGGTGGTTGAGAAAAAAACACCAATCTTAGAAGCTTTCAGGGTCGCCGATGACGTCCTCAGGCAGGGCGTGCAGGGTATTTCAGACTTGATTGCTGTTCCCGGCTTGATCAACCTTGACTTTGCCGATGTGCGTACGATCATGTCTGAAACAGGCCCGGCCCTGATGGGTGTTGGGCAGGGCAGCGGTGAAAACCGTACTGTCGAGGCAGCCAAAGCCGCGACTAACAGTCCCCTGCTCGAAACTTCAATTGAAGGAGCCCTCGGTGTGTTGATAAATGTTACCGGCGGCACCGACATCAGTCTGCATGAAGTGCATGAAGCTGCCGAAATTATTGCAGAAGTAGCCGATCCAGACGCCAACATTATCTTTGGTGCGGTAATCGATGAAAACTGCCAGGATCAAGTCAGGGTTACTGTTATTGCTACCGGATTTAAGGCCAGGGAGGAAGGGTTTAAGCCGAAACTGGCTGCAGTAAGCGGCAGCGCTTATTCCCGGGGAGAAAACATCGATGCCCCGGCCTGGTCCCGCTGGCAGCATGGAGAAAAAATCGTAAACGAGTAAGCTTGTTCGAAGTTACTGGTGCGCATAAGCTTTAATCCCAGGGATGGACTAAAAGAAAACCAGAATTAATTGACAGACACTATTGTTGAAAAAATGCAGAGAGTAAAAGTTTTACCAGGTGCGGCACTCGTGATATTACGGGTGCCGTG
>SLHT01000019.1 GCA_007136055.1 Syntrophomonadaceae bacterium | reverse complement strand
CCAGGCATTGACAAGCGAAAAGAGGGACTTGTGTTTGGTGCAGTTAAAAGAGAAAGGGTTATCGGTGCGCCAGATCGAAAGATTGACGGGAATAAACAGGGGAGTTGTGCAAAAGGCATAAATGGGTTGTCAAACCCCCGTCCCCTTGACATTTGTCCCCTTGACATTTACCCTTGACATTTTTTCAGTAAGTCTTAGTATTTCTAACACTGTCACTGGTTCTTCGCACCCCACTGTTTCATCCCGCAAAGTTTAAGAATTGCAGGAATTTTTCTTCACGAGGTGGAAGAACCCTCTAACTGGCCGGATATGGCCGGAATCACTGGCCGGGTTTCACCGGATTAAGTTTTGATCAACTATGGATAGAATCAGAAATCAATGGTGCCAGGCGTTATCAAATGAGACACTAATTAGCTTATAGGTAAATAAAGGAAATAGCTCTTGGTGGAGGGTGCGATCAAATGGCAGAAATTTTTGTTTCCTATTCTGGCAGTGATAAAGCTAAAGTTGAAAGGTTGGTATCAGAGTTAAAACAAGAGGGTGCAAGAATATGGTTTGATGATGAGCAGATATTGCCAGGAGATGATTTTATTCAAAAAATGGCGGAAGGTATAGATCAATGTCGCTATTATTTAATTTGCCTGAGTCCCTCTTTTGATAAGAGACCACCAACCTCCTGGGTGAAAAGAGAGTTTAAGATGGCAATGATTAAGGAAAATAAACAGGGGCAACGTAGCATTATTCCTATCCGCTTAATTAAAGGTGGATCTATTCCTCTTGAAATAGGTGATAGAGCTTATGCCGATCTATCCACCGAAGAGAGATGGGCAAAAAACTTTCCACGATTGTGCAAAGCCCTTAATATTTAATAGACATTCCAAAGGATAAGAAGGCTTTAGAGTTGGGGGAGTAAATAGTTGATGCTTCGTGAAAAAAGTTTTTTGAGGAGATGAGAATATGACAAATAAAAAGAAACGCTTTTTTAGTATGTTCTTCTATACAATACTATTAATATTTTTATACACGCTCGGAGAACAATATCTGCGTTATTTGGTTTCTGTAACTGGAACCATCAGTGCTGATTCAATGAATGTATACTGGGTGGGGTTATCAACTTTGCTGGGATTTGGTATTGCCCTTCCAGGTTTTATCAGCGAAGTGCGGAAAAAGGGAAAATGGAGAGTAGATTGGGTAAAGCTTGCCGCAGTAGGGTTACCACTGTTACTTATTATTATAGTTAACATTTCCCCAACATTAAAATGGTGGATTCATGGTATACCATATTGGCTTTCAACTTGGGTTTTTGGGGATGATGTTGGCTTTGCTGTGTTAAATCATATATCTATTTCAACTTCAGCAAATCCAATAATTGGAGTAGTTTTTGGATATCTACTTCTCACTTCTGTTTTCAGGATGGATATTAATAAAGCTATAAGTGAGTAATAACAAAAAAACTTTAGGGTCAGGTCTTGAATTATCACTTTTTTGTAGTTATTTTCTCAGTTCCAAGTAAAAATCTTATATTTCAAGACTTGACCCTATTTGTTTGTACTTGAAAATATATATTGATTTATTAACCCCGGATATTTTATTCCAAAAACAACTTTTAAAAACGGAGAAATAAGATCTTGACAAAATAATAATCGTTATATATAATAACAATTGTTATATAATAAAACAAGCGTTATTATGGAGGTGAATAAGTTTGAAACAGCCTAGCGTTTATTCGAGAGAGCAAATTATTGATGCAGCATTCAAACTGGTTCGTGAAGCCGGATGGAGCAAGGTAACTACCCGTGCTATTGCCAAAAAACTGGGCTCATCGACCATGCCGATTTATTCACATGTCAGCTCGGTTGAAGAACTGGAAAAAGAGATTCGCTTAAGAGCGCGTGAGCAATTAAAAACTTATCAGCGCGAAAAGTATTCTGAGCATGTATTGCTAAATCTTGCATTTGGCTATGTTGTTTTTGCCCGGGATGAAAATAATCTATTCCGTTTTCTTTTCCTGGAGAGCCCGAACCAGCTGGATCTGGAGAATGGGGGAGGTATGAGAGAATCATTTTATTCTGAGTTTGGTGAAGACAGTGAAGAGGGCAAAGCCCTAAAAGAGTTAAAAAGCTCAGGCCAGGAAGCAGTGATCCAGTATACTTGGATCTTTACTCATGGGTTAGCGATGCTGATTAATGCAGGAACATTTGGGTCAAATTCAAACCGTTCGATCATGCAATTCCTGATGAATGCAGGAGAAGCTTTCTATACCTGGGGCATTCAAAAAGTTGAAGGAGGAAGTAAAGATGAATCAGATAGCTAAAAACAATTTTTGGACGTATGCAGCCCGGTTTACACTGCTTTACATGTTACTATATCTTGCCGTAGGTTTGATATTCATAAATTTGCAAAATGCACTGCCTGCAGAGAGCAGGGTTGCGCTTGATTTTTTCAAACCCTACAGCATAGATATAAATGAACCTGTGACCCAGGTGCTGCGCGGGTTCTTTATAGGTCTGGTTTTGTACCCCTTCTATGATTTGATTGTTAAGGGGAACCGCGGTTTCGCGATCCTGGTCTGTGCCCTGTGGGGAGTAGCCCTGTTAGGCAACCTTGAACCCAAACCGGGTAGTATCGAAGGGATGATCTATACTCACACCACGCTGGTTGAACATGCCCTGGTTTTGGCTGCAGGGCTTTTACAGGCAATGGCTATCGCTTTTCTTTTCCTGGGTTGGGAAAGAAGAAGCATTGGGCTCATTGGAAAGGTTGAATGTCAATGGCGCGGTTTCTGGTCGGAAACAGCATCACCTAAATGGTTACGAGGTTATACTTTAAGGTATACCCTGTTTCATGTCATCATTTATATACTTGTAGGTTCGCTATTCTATGAAATATCCGGTTACGAGGAAGCCCTGGCAACTATGGAAGCTTTTGCCCTGTGGCGGGACCTGGAAAGTATTGGTATGGTGGCTGCCGTTTTCTTTGGCCAGTTTTTCAGGGGTGCAATTCTGGCTCTGCTGCTTTTTCCTTTTTATAATACATACATGACCGGCAAGTTCGGTTGGCTAAAGCTTTTCGGCCTGCTCTTCGGATTGAAAGTTATACCGGCTATGTTTGTTGTGCCTGAGTCGTTCCTGGTCATGTTGCAAGAAGCAGCGGTCGGCCTGCCGGAAATTATCGTTCAGACGCTCGTTTTTGCTCTCGCTTTCTATGCCTGGGAAAGAAGAAGAAAGAGAAAGGTGGAATCTGCCGCAGCTTGACCGAATTTACAGTGTACATCAAAACATAATGGAAGTGCTGGCAGAAACGTTCCGGAGGCAGGGCTATCCCTGTTTCCGGTTTCTGCTTTCAGGGGTTAAAGATTTTATAGGAGAATATAGAAGAAACGCTCTCTTGAGGTATAAAACAAGGGACGGTTTGCCAGCATTCTATCGCTATAATAAGGCTACCGGTGGGGTAATATAATGACAAAGAAATGTCTTGACAACCAGCTTGAGTAGATGATATTATACTATAAAACCGACCGTCGGTTTTTATGAGTGTGAAACACTAATGATTTGTCAGGAGGCAACCATGCATAAAAAGCTTTTACCGAAAGAGAGGAAGGCTCAGATCATCCAGACGGCGCTGCAGCTCTTTGCCGTAAAGGGCTATGAAAAGACCACGGTAAACGACATTATTGACGAAGCGGGAATTTCCAAGGGAGGGTTTTATCATCATTATAATTCCAAGGAAGAACTGCTCGAGGATATTGTTCGGATGCTAATCGGTGATATGGTGGTCATATTTGAGGAGATAGATGCGCGTGACGATCTTAGTGCCCTGGAAAAAACCAACGAGTATATTAGAAAGGTTAATGCTTACAAGGGTGACAAAATTGTTGAGACCGCTGCTTTTCTTTCTGAACTTTATTCCGGTGGCAAAAATGTGCAGCTTGAGAAAAAGATTTACGATTTTGCGCGGGAACATATAGCTCCGGTTATGAAAAAGATAATTCTCCAGGGGGTCAAAGAAGGTACTTTCAAAACCAGATATCCGGAAGAGGCAGCCGAGTTCTATGTCAAGCTTTTTATCATGCACCAACAGGAGATAACTGACCTTTTCTACGAAGCCCTGCGAGAGAGAAATAAAGAGATACTGGATACAATTAAGAGGAAATACCGTTTTTTTCAAAAGCTGCTGGAGGATACCCTTGGCCTGGAGAAAGGTTCCCTGGTTGTTGAAGAGGTAATGGGAGGAACTGCTGAAAGTATGTGTGAGAAAATCATGGGATAGCAGGGTCTGTGTCCGGGCTGATATGACCTCGCCAGCAGCTTATAGAGCGTACAAAAGATTGAGAAGATGCTAATTTTAGGAAGAAAAACTCGGCAATAGTTAAGTATTTAAATGGGGAAAGAGGTGGAATGGGTGAATAATGCAGAAAACAGACTAAAAGAAATGCTCCCTTTGATGCGTAATCCAGGTACCGGCAGCTTGCTGGAAATTAATAACGGTTTCCTAATAGATAAGGTGACCGGGGAAGGCTTTCCCGTAAGGGACGGGATACCGATAATTCTGCGCGAGGATGATGTATTCGGAAGGAACCGGAAGCAGCAAAAAGGTTACAATATGGGCAGCTATTTGTACGATCTGCTTTACAAGTTTAACATTGCGAAGCGATGGCTATCAGAAATTGCCGGGATCATGAAAGTAAAATCCGGTGATTATATCCTGGAGACCTCCGTAGGGACTGGACAGCAGTTGTTAAACATGAAGAACAACGGCGTTGAAGGCCACTATTTTGGCAATGACATCTCCTTTGGTATGCTTCGCAAGTGCAGGAAAAACCTGAAAAAATGGGGGATTGATGCAGGCCTGGTCCAGGGAAATGCTGAAGCTCTGCCTTTTGGCAACGAGCTATTTGATGTAGTGTTCCATGTGGGAGGTTTTAACTTTTTTAACGACAAAAAAAAGGCTGTTGATGAAATGATTCGCGTAGCCAAACCCGGTGCAAATCTTTACATCGTTGACGAATCAGATTCAACAATTAGAGAAAAACAAGGCGGTATTTCAAAATTCATAAGCCGGTTTTTGCCGGATCCAGAGCTGTTTATTCCTCCCATCAAACTTATTCCTGATAAAATGCTAGATATCAAGGAAGACAAACTTCTTGATGGGAAATTTTGGATAGTTTCCTTTCAAAAACCAGCCATTTATCCACTTTCATGACCCCGCATCAATTGGTGGTGAGTAAAATGTATGATACGGAAAAATACCTAAATAAATTGGAGTTGTCAAATATTTACCGGGAACCTGTTATAAGAACTATATTAGATAAACTGAAGCTTTCTCCAGGGAGCAAGAATATTAGGGTTAGGTCTTGAATTATCACTTTTCTGCAGAATTTGTTCTCAGTTCTAAATATAAATATTATAT